>JAQUMP010000199.1 GCA_028718065.1 Chitinivibrionales bacterium
TCGACAAAATAATTACGACGGTCGCGGGGCCCTTTCTACGAAGGCATTAATTAGCTTTTGTAAATTTTTCCTTGCTGTCTGCGAGGACCAGATTTCTTATATGCACACGATTTTGGACATCGATACTTTCGCCGATCGCGTTCTTAATTATGGCCGTTCCAGGGAAATCGGCATTTTGCCCGACATCAGGGGAAACACCGGCAAGCTTTCCCGATTTAGGCCGCAAACCACGCGCCTGCTCCATCAATTGGTGTTCCGGGGCAGCATACCACGCAGCGAACTCCCCGATCTTCTGGGGCTCGAAGAGAGAACATCACGCCGTTTGGTTCAATTTCTTTTTGAGGATGGATTTATCAAAAGTCCGACGAGCAGAGCTCCTCTCTATTTTGCAATCCCCGCTCATGCTGCACCCTATATTTTTCCGGGATTGTATGCGCCGATACGAGGGTAAGCACAAACGAAAGCCATTTGCCCAAAAGGCTGATTCTATCTCTTCGTTTTCATTCTGTTTTCATTTTCAACGGTTATTTTATACCCCTATAAGCTATATTTAATGCCGTGGGTGATTTTTTTATCAGGATCCCAATGCTTTGCCCATGAAAAATTATTATAGAACCGCCCTTTTCCTGCTTCTTGCCGCCCTGCACGCCCAATCCGCGCCGCTCTCCGAGACGCAGGCCGTAAGTATCGCACTTGTCAATAACACCGACCTTAAAAAAATATCCCTGAGCGTGCAATCCGATTCGCTTACTTTACAGGCCGCGCGCGCCGCGTGGTTGCCTTCGCTCACGCTCAACGCCCAGCCGTCGTACACGCCGCGCGACAGCACCACCGGTTCCGTCAGCACCTCATACACATCACTTCCGGTATCCGCCACCGCCTCCCAGGCCGTTTTCGGCGGCGGGCAAATTTCGGCCGGAGCGGGCACGAGTCTGATTCAAGAGTTACATCCAAGTGTCAAAACCCATACAACGTATTATCAAATCGGCGCGCAACAACCCCTGCTCAAAGGGGCCTGGAGCTACGGCAAGCCGAATTATTCAATCGCCCTTGCAACCATCGACCACCGCAGCTTTACTTTGCAGCAAAAACAGCAGCTCCTGGCGACCATTTCAACGGTCCGCAACGCCTATTGGGATTTTTACGGGGCGCTCCTGCTGCAAGGCGTCACCGCCACGGCGCTTTCGATCGCAAGAAGTCAATTAGCCTACGATAAAAAAAGATTTAGCGTCGGTCAAGCGAGCGAGGTCGATACCCTGAGTTCAATGCTGCAATTCCTGCACGCAACGCAGGACAGCCTCACGAGCGCCAAACAATATATCCAGGCGCGCACGGCGCTGGCCCAAGTCCTGATGCGGCCCGCCGATTCGCTCGCCGCCGATACCGCCGATGCCTTTGTTATTGCCGACTTGCCCGATGCGCAAACCCTCAACGGCATGGTCAAAAACTGGGACCCACAGACCCAAATATTTTCTTTTTTGCAAAAACGCCTGCTGCTGGAATATGGGGCTAAAAAAAACGCGCGTTTGCCGCAGATGGATTTGCAGGCCGCTCTCTCAATAACGGAAAACGGCTCAGGCTGGAACCGGACGGTGTCGGGAACCGCCGAAAACGCCACGATTTCCATGATTCTCGCCTACAGCCTGCCCGATGTAACGGGCCGCATTAACCAGAAGCAAACGCAACTGTCCCTGGAGCAGCAGCGCTTAAGCGAAGAACACTACCGGATGCAGCAGCAGCAAAAAATCGACGACCTGCTCCTTTCCTGGCAACAGGACCGCATGTCGCTTGACATAACAGACAAGGCCGGCACGGTCGCCCGCAAAACCTTCGAGGCCAGCCGCCGCGGTTACGAGCGCGGCGCGGTCGACCGCGTGGGCCTGCTGCAGGCCGAAAACGATTTCATGCGCGCCCAGGTTGCCGTGATTTCGGCGCGCATTGCCTTAAAACGGCTCGAAATTCTTTTCGACGAAATGACCGGATCCACCCTTTCACGATTCGGAGTTGCGCTGCCATGAAACAAATGCTCATGCTGGGCCTGCTGGTTATTATGGTCGGCTATAGCGGCTGCGCCCGCAAAAAGATCACCGCCATTCCCGACGAGCGCACCACGGTCGGCCGCGTCGACCTGCGCGACGTCATCGTACAGACCGGCCAGGTCAGCGCCATTGTAAACGTCGATCTCAAGACCGAGGCCAGCGGCCGCATTAACCGCATTGCGGTCAAGGAAGGCCAACTGCTTAACAAAGGCGACACAATCCTTACCATCGACCCCACGCGCCTCATTACCCAAAAACAAAAAGGCGACCTCGAAATCAAACGTCTTGTCATCCAGAAACAGCTTGCCCAACGCGACTACGACAACACCGCGGCCATGCTCGAACTGGGCACGGTTTCCGTCAATAAGCTTCAGGACCTTAAGAGCCAGGTTGACTTAAGCGACATCGCCCTGGCGCAGCAGCAACTTGACCTTGCGGACATTAACGACCAGCTCAGCAAGACCGTGATTCGGGCGCCTCTGCGCGGAGTGCTTACCAACCTGCTGGTTAAAGAGGGCGAAATCGCCGTGTCGGCCACCTCGGGGTTCCAGTCGGGCACGGCCATCGGCACCATCGGCGATTTCGATCATCTCGAAGTCATCAGCCAGATCGGCGAAATCGACTACGTCCACCTGCGGCTCGGACAAAAAGCGCTCATTAAACCCGAAGCGGTCGAAGGCGCCCAGACCAACGGCACCATCAGTTTTATTTCGCTCGCGGCCAAAAAGGTCAACAACGACGAACTCGGCAGCTTTGAAGTCCGCATCGCCGTCGATTCGCTCATCACGGGCGTGGCGCCGGGAATCAATGTTAATGTGGAATTTTTAATTTTGGAAAAAAACAAGGTAATCGGCGTGCCTCGCGCATACATCACCAAACTTGGTCCGGGCCAAGGAACGGTTCTGGTGGCCAAAAAGGATAAATCCGGCAAAGAAACACAAGAGACCCGCACCGTCACGCTCGGCGCGACCGATTATAAAAATACCGAAATCGTTGCGGGACTTGCCGAAGGCGAAACCGTAATTTTTAAAGCGCCGGAGAACGAAAACCAGGACAAACAACCCAAGCGGCCCGGGGGCGGGGCAAGGGCGAAACTTTAATCATGGCGCCCGTCATTCAAACCATCGACCTGTGCAAAAGCTATCGCCTGGGGGCCCAGTCCATTTCCGTGCTCGAAAATATTTCTTTTTCCGTCAATGCCGGCGAATATATCGCGATCATGGGCCACAGCGGCGCGGGCAAATCCACGCTGCTTAATATCCTGGGCTGTCTGGACAAACCCTCCGCCGGCGATTATCGCTTTAACGGCGCCTCCATCGGCGCCTGCTCGGCCGGCCGGCTGGCCGATATCCGCAACCGGCAGATCGGTTTCGTTTTCCAGAATTTTAACCTGCTGCCCAAGCTTGACGTGGCCGGAAACGTGGAGCTGCCCCTGATCTACGGCAACGTGCCGCGCCGCGAGCGCGTGCGGCGCGTGGAGGAGCTGCTTAAACGCATGGGCCTGTGGGAGCGGCGGCGCCACAAGCCCAACGAAATTTCGGGCGGCCAAAAGCAGCGCGTGGCCATCGCCCGCGCGCTTGTCAAGAATCCGTCCTTAGTCCTGGCGGACGAACCCACCGGCAACCTGGATTCGCACACCACCGAAGACATCCTGGCGCTGCTGGATACGTTAAACCGGGAAGGCAATACGATCCTCATGATAACCCACGAAACCGAAGTCGCCGCGCGCGCGGGCCGCACCCTGCGTCTGGTGGACGGAAAGTTCGCCGCATGAACCTAACGCGCCTGCGGGAAATCGTGGCGGTCAACGGCAAGCTCTGCCTGATCGAAATGAGTTCCAATAAAGCGCGCTCGTTTCTTACCTCGCTCGGTATATTCATGGGGGTCAGCGCGCTGCTTGCCAATATCGCCTTTCTGCGCGCCATGGACAGCGACCTGAAAAAAGAAATGGAGCAGATGGGCGGCCTTAACCTTATCACCATCGCCGGCCGCGGGCCCAAGAGCAAGCAGGAGAATATTCTCTTTTCGCGCTCGCCCGGACTTACCTTGACCGATGCGGAGCAGGTCAAAACGGCGCTTCCCTTTGTCGCGGCGCTCCTGCCGCAGCGCGATATGGGCCGCCCCGTGGTGCACGCGCAGGGCAAGCAGACCAACTGCCGCGGGCTGGCGGTGGGGCAGCTCCACATGCAGGTGTACGATTACAAACTCGATGCCGGCCGGGCGCTCAGCCGCGATGATTTTAATGAGCACGCGCTGGTGTGCGTCATCGGCAAGCGCATCATGAACCGTCTCTTCGGCAAGGATGCCGCGGCCGCGGACGTTCTCGGCCGTAAAGTCACGCTGGGGCGATTTTCCTTTGTCATCGTGGGCGTTATTGCCACCGAAAACCCCTGGGACTGGCGCGCGCGCGAAATGCTGGTCCCCTTTCCCGTTTACGAAGAACGCTTTGCGGGCACGTCCAACAAGCTCAGCTCCCTAACCCTCATGATCAAAACCGGCGCCGCCATGGACCGCGCCAAAAAAGAGTTGCGGCTCAAAATGCTGGTGTTGCACCGCGGCATCGAAGATTTCGAGATAAGCGCCAACGACGACAAAATCGCCGATATGAAAAAGGCCGGGCTGGGCATGAACATTCTGCTCATGGCCATCGCCTTAATTTCGCTGCTCATGGGCGGCATCAGCATCATGAACATCATGTTCGCCACGATCGGCGACCGCATCCGCGAGATCGGCATTCGTAAAGCGCTTGGCGCCCACAAGGCCGATATCTTTATCCAGTTTATCATCGAGACCGTGGTGCTCTGCAGCGTGGGCGCGCTGCCCGGCCTGGTCGCCGGGTCCGTGGTTATAATGCTGCCCAAGGGGGTGTTTCCGTTTCAGCCGATCTTGACATTCGGCGATTACGGCATCGCCATACTTTTTACGATTCTCGTGGGCATTATCAGCGGGACTTTTCCGGCCTTTCGCGCGGCGAACATGGAGCCCGCCGAGGCGCTGAGATATTGACCGATTGCATTTATAGGGTTTTTCTTTTTTGATTTTTTATTCCGGCAAATACTTCGTGCGTGCCCCCCTACGAAAGTGTCATGCTTGGCAAGAAGTTGCCAAGGGGGCTACGCTGAAAAGACCAGAATATTTAGGTATGAAATCATTTCTCCTCGCAATTTACACCGGCGTCATCATGGCTATTAAGGAAATGGGCGTGCACAAGCTGCGCTCGCTGCTCTCCATGCTCGGCGTTTTCCTGGGCGTGGGCGCGCTGGTGGCCATCCTTACGCTCATCGGCGGCATCGATGCTTTTTTGCACGAAAGATTGGGCGTATGGCTGGGGTCGGTCTGGATCGCCGAGCATTGGGACCCGACGCCCGATCAAAAAATCGCCTTCAGCCGTTCGCCGGGGCACCATCTTGCCGACGGTGACAGCCTCAAGCTCAGCACCGCCAACGTCTCGCGCGTCTACCGCCAAATCACCCGCAACAACATGACGGTGCATACCCTGGCCGGCAACGAATACCGCGTCTTAGTCAAGGGCACGCTGCCGGAAACATTTGTTGACGAACAAGAATTCATTAAAATCCGGCGGGGCCGCTGGCTCAACGACGACGATTACGCTTTCGGCCGCCGCAATTGCCTTATTTCCTGGGAACTTGCCGATAAAATCCAGGAGATGCTCGGCCGGGCGCACCGCGATCAGGCCGAAATCACGCGCAGCTCCGTTATCATCCGCAACGTGGCATATTCGGTGGTGGGCGTTTTTGAACGCAAGGACACCACCTTTAATGGCGTCGGTCAATTGACGCGCTCGGTGGTCATGCCCCTGCGGACCCTGGAGCAAAACATATCCGGCTTCAATCCCAACCCGCAGGGGCTGCTTATAAGCGTGGCCGACCCCGAATCCATGAGTGTGCAAACGAGCCGCCTGGCGCACGTTTTCGCCGGGCTGCACCGGGGCGTGGAGGATTTTGAGTTCCACCCCTTCGACTGGGTGGAAAATGTTACCACCATGTTCAACAACGTAAGTTTACTAATGGGAATAATATCCCTGATTTCGCTGCTCTCGGGGGGGTTGGGGATCATGAACGTCATGCTTTCCAGCATTTCCGAGCGCATCAAGGAGATCGGCGTGCGCAAGGCGCTGGGCGCGCGCGACACCCAGATCTTCGTGCAGTTTATCGCCGAAACCACCACGCTCTGCTGCGTGGGCGGCGGCCTGGGCCTTGTGCCCGGCATGCTGCCGCTCATGTTCAAGGAAGCCATCGCCCGTTCCAGCAACGGCGCCATCGTCCCCACCGTGCAGCCGATTCATATTGTTCTGGTGCTGCTGTTAATTATCGCCATGGGCGTGGCCTTCGGCATGTACCCTGCCGTCAAGGCCGCCCGCATGGACCCGGTCGATGCGCTGAGATATGAGTGATTGCTCCGCTTATATTTCTATCTCCGTTTTAATAAATTCTTCATAGTCCTCGTAGGTTTGTTTTTTGGTCCCCAGGGCGCGCAGTATAAACCCTGCGGTCACGCCGCCCGCAAGCGCCAGGACAA
>JAQUMP010000200.1 GCA_028718065.1 Chitinivibrionales bacterium
TACGATATTTATATCCAACGCCGGTCCGATGTCCCGGTAATGCCCTTGACGCGCAGCTCAAAATCATCGGGGTTGCTGGCGCTTTGTTTGGCGATGTTAAGCGTAATCAAACCCTCCTGCAACAAATACATAAGGGACTGGTCAAACGTCTGGCTGCCGTAGGTGGTATTGCCCTCCGCGATGGCCGGCGTAATCAGGTGCGCCTTTTCGGGATGAAGAATATATTCCGCAACCGAGGCGTTATTGATTAAAATCTCCGCGGCAGGCACGCGGCCCTTGCCGTCTTTGCAAGGCAACAGACGCAGGGAGACAATGCTCACCAACACGCTGGCAAGCACCAAGCGGATTTGGTCGTGCTGATGCGGCGGAAAAAACGAAACGATACGCGAAATGGTCTCAGCCGCGTTCATGGTGTGCAGGGTGCTCATGACCAAGTGGCCGGTATCGGCGGCCGAAATGGCGGTCTCCATGGTTTCCTTATCGCGGATTTCTCCGATAAGAATAACATCGGGGTCCTGACGAAAGCACGCGCGTAGCGCCGTGGCGAATTCGATCGAGTCCGTTCCGATTTCGCGTTGGGCGATTATGCAATTTTTATCTTTGTAAAGATACTCGATCGGATCCTCGATGGTAATCACGTTCAGTGAAGCGTTATTATTGAGATAATCGACCAGGGATGCCAGCAAGGTGGTCTTGCCGCTACCGGTCGTACCGGTGACCAGGATCAGGCCTCGTTTACGCATGGCAATATCGAGGATCACGTTGGGCAGCTTAAGGTCTGCAAAAGCGGGGACCGTGGTTCGGACCAGGCGGATCGCCAGCGAAGCGGTGCCACGCTGTTGAAAGGCATTGATGCGGAAGCGGCCGGCGCCCTTGATCCCCACTGCAAAATCGAGCTCGCTCTCTTTTTCGAAGCGCTGCAACTGCCGCTCGTTCATGAGTTCTTTGACAAACAGCATCATGCTGTCCTGCTAAATGGGCTCCATTTGCGCACGGAAGAGATGGCCGTCGATCCGGAAGGTCGGCGGGACGCCCACGCGCAAATGCAGGTCCGAGGCGTTTTTTTCGGTCATAACGGAAAGGAACGAAGCGATTGACGTCATAGGAATAGTGTCCTCTATAATTCCACAAAGTCCCGTGGAAATTCGGTGATTAGGCTGCCACCCGTCCGCGTGGTTACCACCATGTCTTCGATCCGACAGCCGCCGAAACCGCTGCAATAAACGCCCGGTTCGATCGTTACGACGGCGTTCTCCGGCAAAATAAATCGTTCATCGCGAAACAGGCGAGGATTTTCGTGAACGCGCATGCCCACGCCATGCCCGGTGGCGTGCCCGAACTGCGCGCGGTATCCCGCTGCGTCAATCACGGCGCGCGCCGCAACATCGGGAGCGCTCGCCGGCACGCCCGCGCGCAGGGCCCGGCAAGCCTGCTCACGGGCCTCCGCCACAACCGCATAAATTTCCCGCTGACGACGGCTGGCCTTACCGAACACGAACGTGCGCGTCATATCGGAACAAAATCCTTTGACCGTGCATCCAAAATCAATCAGCACCCAGTCTCCGCGTTTCAGGCGCGCGCCCGACGGAACGCCATGCGGCAGCGAACTGCGCCGGCCGAAAAGCACGATGGTATCAAAAGAGGCTTTTTCGCTGCCGGCCTCGGCGCACAAATATTCGAGTCGGCGCGCCGCGGCAAATTCGGTTACGCCCGGTCTTAAGAATCCAAGCCATTGCCGTAATGCAGACGAGCCGATTGCGGCGGCCCTGCGCATGCAGTTTATTTCCGCGGCAGTCTTGACAATAGAAATGTTTGCAACTGCATCGCCCAGCCGTACCAGGCGGCAGGGACGGGCCGCTCGTCTAAGACTAAGGAACTGATCAAGCGGGAGCGCGTTGGATTGAATGCCGATGGCTGTATGGCCGAGCCTGAGGTCGCGAATATAGGCAAATGAATTTTGCTTCCGGATGAGGGCAGTGAAGCCGTGATGGCTGCGGCAAAAGCGGGTAACGCTCTCCTGGTAGCGGAAATCGGTGACGATCGTAACTGCCGCGGGGCCGACACAACAATACGCGCTTGACGAATGAAAACCCGTAAGGTAGGCCACGTCGATAGAGTCGGTGATCAGGACCCGGGAACAGCCGTATTTTTTACCCAGTGCTCGGCAGGCGGTGATGCGATCATAAACTGCCTTATCGTTGGCCATAGCGCTTCAATTTTGTAACACCGTTATTTATTCTGCGCGTCTTTGGATTGAGACCGTTTTTTTTGGATCTGCTGGCGATATTTCTTTTTAATCCGAACGCCCGCGAGCGGTTTTGCTCCGCTGGGATCTTCGACGCCCGCACGGAGCCGCGACGATGCGCCCCTGGTCTTTTTTGTTTTGACAACCCGTTGACTAACCAGCAAATTTGCATCGGCAGCGGCGGCAATGGCCTTGATTTGCGCAATACGGTTCCGCAGTTTTTCATTGTCGGGATCGGCCTGAAGCAAGCGATCGTAAACTTGCAAGGCAAGTTTTACCTGACCTTGCTGATAATAAATATCGGCAAGCGTTGGTGTAAGCACGTGATCGGGAATGGAATAGGTCCGCGCTTCTCCCGGTTCCTGCCCTTCGGAAACTTGTTCGGTAATCGTGAAAGCGGCCCGTTCCGCGGCTTTTTGTTCCGGCGGCATCTCCTGCTCCGGGTTTGCAGCAAGAAGCGTGGTTTGTGCCGCGGCCATGATGCCTTCGTCCGAGTGCGTATCAATAAAAGGTTCGTCGATCGTTTGCTTGACTTCTACGGTGTCAAGTTCGTCGAGCAGAGGTTCGCTGGTGCCCTTTTCCTGCGCCGGCCCGCCCGACATGGTATAGAACCCGCTTTGGGTTGCATCGGCAACCTCTTCGTCGTCCGGAATTTCCGCCGCGGGGGTCGTAATTGTCAAGGGGTCCTGCACGCCGGCTTGCGACGGCGAATAAAATTTTCCCGGAAGCGTATCGCCGAGGGCGTCGATCGTTTCCGGGGGGACAAATGCCTTTTCGTCCTGCACGAAGGTTGTTTCCCGAAGTTCCTGAGGAGCCTCCTCGAGTAGCGGCGCCTCCACTTCGACCGTATCGAGTTTGTCAAGCAATTCCTCGTCGTGCGATCGGCCATCGGCGCTGGCGCCCTGCAAGGTATAAAACCCCTGCCCACCCGCCTCCTCGAGTCCGTCCTCGTCCTCGGGAATTTCTCCAACGGCAGAGGCTTCCATTTCCTGCAGCGCCGGGGTTTGCCCGGTGTCTTCCGGTTTTGTGGCAACGTCCGGGGGGCTTAAAATTTGCGTCTCGTGTGAAGCGACCATGGGGTCTGCAGGACTTTCGTCGGAAAACATTTCTTGCAACCGGGCGCTGATATCGTCTCCGCCCAGCGCCGGTTGGGGCGGGACATGTTCTTCGTCCGTCGTCTTTTCGGGTGCCGCTTCGGCCGCGGGAAAGATTTCCTCATCTTCCTCAAGCGACGGCAACCCCGCATCAATGTTCTTGGTTGCAGCCATGTTAAACAGGGTGTCGCGGCTCATGATGATTGTCTCGGCGGTCGCCTTTGACAAAGGGAGCACAGAATCAATATTTTCGGTTTCGGTCCCGGCTTGAGGCAGCGCGTCATGGTTGATTAATACCGTTTCGGCCGTTATTTCCGGAGGTGCAACCGCGGCATCGGCCGGTATCGTTTCCGCGGGAGGGGTATTGAGTAATGCGCTGCGATTGAGTATGACCGTTTCGGCCGTCGTCTCTTGGGGGACAAATTCGGACTCTGGGGGCGGCGCCTCCGCCACAGGCGTTTCGAGTAAGGCGCTTTGGTTGATTATAACAGTTTCGGCGGTTGTCTCTTCCGGAACAAAAACGGATTCAGTGCGCGCCATATCCGTTTCCGGCATATCGAGCAATGTATTTCGGTTGATGATTACGGTCTCCGCCGTGGTTTCCGCAGGCACCGGAGGACCATCGACCGGCACATCCGCAGGGGGCGTTTCGAGCAAGACACCGCGGTCGAGCATTACCGTTTCGATCGTGGTCTCGGCCTGCTCCGGTGCAGTCTCTGCCGGCGCAATATTTGTTGACGGCGTGTCGAGCAGCGCGCCATGATCGAGTATTACCGTTTCGGACGCGTCCTCTTCCGCCTTCGGCGCCGGTGCGACAGGGATTGTTTCGGTCAAGGGCATTTCGAGAAATGCGCCGCGGTTGATAACAACGGTCTCGGCCATATTTTCCGGAAGTTCGGACATGCTTCTTTCGGGCGCATCCTGCGGGACCGGGAAAGAAAATTCATCTTGGACAATTTTACCGCTCATCGCCACGGTTTCGGACCCCATTGCCCCCTTTTCCGAAACCGATTTATCCTTGACTAAAGACGCATCCCAAAGATCGGCGCCGGACGGCTCTTTTTCCGGGAGCAATCCGGCCGACGGAGCTTCCGGAGGAGCGCCGAAGAGCGCTTCGATGCGTCGCGAAATGTCAATGCCGGAAGGAACCCCGGTATTCGAAGGAGCCTCCGGCGGGATTTCCGGCCCGTAGGGAACATGCTCGAGACCGGATTCTTCCGTTACGCCCTTTTCTTCCGCGGGAGCCGGGGAAACCGGCATTAAATCGCCTTCGGATACCGTTTCCCGCACCGGTTCAGAACCAAGATCCGGCGACGGCGCGGCCGCGCCCTTTCCGGCGGAACCTCCTTTTTCTTCTTCAGGATTTCCGAACAGCATGTCCATGCGGGCCTTAATGTCGGCGCCGTTTACCAAGGGAAATTGCTTTGAAGCGATGTCGTCCACCGTTTCTTCGACTTCAAAAACGTCTTCGGTCTTATGGGCGACGATCCCAAGTTCTTCAAGGTCCACGGTTGAAGAACTTTCCGATGTCAAGACGGGCGCGCTCTCCATGACGGATACATCGGCGGTGCGGCCGATCGTGTCCTGCATGCCGCCGGCGACGTTCTCTTCAGAAGCTTGCGGTTTTATCCCCAGAATAGCAAAGACGCTTTTCGGCGCGACGCCACCAGCCCCGGAAACGTTGGCTTTTACAGAACCGTTATCGGGGTCAAAAAAAAGTAATAGTTGATTTAGTCCGGACGATTTTTCTTCCATGCCCTGTTTTGAAAAAATGTCGGCCAGCATCTTGATGGCCAAATGATTGTGGCGGTCGATTGAAAGAACGCTGGTAAAATTTTCTATGGCCTCGGAAAATTTCCCTTTTTCCACATAGCAGCGGCCGCGAATAATAAGGCCGGTAACCGACGAAGGGTGCGCTTGCAGCCCGGTGTTGCAGACGGTAATGGCCTGTTCTATGTCACCGCGCTTACGGTAGCTGTCGGCCAGCCGCGGAAAGGCACGCGAGGCGGGGTTTGCCGTCAACCGTTTCTCCAGGACATCGATAGAACTTTCACGCGCCATGATACAGCCGCTCCCCGGGGTCTTTATTTTCCGCAAAGGCTTTTTTTAAACATACCATGCCGGACTCAAAAACGCAACCTATTTTTAATGCGCCGCCACCGGCGTCGATCGTTGACAATTAAGACAGCCCGGTCCTATTTTTCTAAAAAATAAACTACGCCAACCGAATTACGAATAAAAAGAAAAGGGGCCGTGATAGTATTGCTTTGGTCTTGCATAATAAGTATCATATAAGTACTAAAGCAAGGAGAATCTCCCATAAAAATCGCCTTTTTCAGCAAGGAATTGCCGTCAACAGCCCCAAACGGGGTTTCGTGCCAGGTACACCGGCTGGCCAACCGCCTGGTCCGCAACGGTCACGAAATCACCTGTTTTTCCTGCAGCCCCGCACCGGCCGATGCGCTCTATAAAACCATACAATCCCCGCCCCCGAAAACGCTTTCCAAACTAAAAGCAAAATTTTTTCCGGCGCTCTATTTCCGTTCGATTGACAAAAGCGGCTTTGACATTCTCCATTTTCACGGCGATGACTATTTAACGCCCGCATCGGGTCGGCGCGTCCGTACATTTTACGGTTCGGCGCTCTTTGAGGCGCTCCACGCCAGGCAGTGGCCGCGCCGGCTCTACCAGGCGCTTTTTTACGGTTTTGAATGGCTATCCCTGCTGCGGCGCGGCGTTACCGTGGGCATCGCGCCGCACAGCCGGCGCGCCTTGCCCTTTATCAACCATATTGTTCCCTGCGGCATTGCGCCGGAACGTTTTTTTCCGGCGCCTCATTTAAAAACGGAACACCCGTCGCTGCTTTTTATTGGCGACTGCGACAGCCGCAAACAAGGGCGGCTGCTTTTGGATATGTTTACAAATACTATTCTACCAAAGCATCCTTCCTGCCGGCTTTCAATCGTGGGCCCCTGGTCCGGCTCTCGCCCCGCGGTGCGTTTTTGCGGCCGGATCAGCGAGCAGGAGCTGGTCGCGGAATATCAACGGGCCTGGGTGCTCTGCGTATCGAGCGCCTACGAAGGGTTTGGCGTGCCCATCATCGAAGCCATGGCCTGCGGGACGGCCGTGGTGGCCTGTAAAAACGGCACGGCCGAACACATTATCGACCACGGCCGCAACGGCATGCTCTGCACGGCAGCCACGCTGGCCCAAACCATTCAATG
>JAQUMP010000201.1 GCA_028718065.1 Chitinivibrionales bacterium
GATTGTTTACTAAGTAGACTCACGATCAAACCTGCTTCGTTCAGCGCAACACGGCGATTTTAATCATTTTTGAATCTTTCCTGCCGTCGCGATAGAGCGCCGTGACCTTTGCAAAATAGACGCCGTTGGCGACAGCGCCGATATTCCAATTAAAGGGGACCTTTTCGCCCGCGGGCAAGTCCTGTGCGTAATGCAAAACCGGTTTTTCCGCCATGGAGAAAATGGTCATGGACAATGCCGCTTCCTCATTTACATAAAACTGGATGGTAAGGCTTTTTCCGCGCGCCGGATTGGGATAGCAGAAGGTGCTGGTGTTAAAATCGATGCCGGCATCGGTCTCGGAAAGTTTAAAGCTGTAAATGCTTCCCGCCATGGTTGCAAAATAGAGTTGCCGGTTGCTGATGGCCGGAGAGGCAATGATATCGCCGTCGAGCGTTGCCTGCCATTTGACAAGACCGGAAGTTTTGTCGAGCCCGTATGCCTTGCCTCCGCCCCAGCCGAAATAAACCATGTGCCCGGTTATTACCGGCGATGAACAAAAACCAAGGTTGGCGCCTTGCCGCAATTCGGAAAAATTCCAGCGCTGCCTGCCGGTCGTTTTATCAAGCGCGATACATTGCATCTGCGGAATATAGGCGATATCGGACGACCCGCCCGAAGCGCCGCTCTGAACGCCGAACAGCTTGCGGACGACAAACACCGAACGTTCATCGAGGGCGACCGAGGAGGTATGCATGCCGCCGAGCCACTGCCACGCAACCAGGTCGCCCGCCTGGGAACGCACCGTTTTGCCCAGCCCCTGCAAAGGCGGGACGATTAGTCCCTCGCCGGAATGGCGCGGGCCCCGCTGCAACTGCTTGCGCAATGACTGCGCTTTCTGCAAGCCGCTGTCCGAAAGATCTTCACCCTGGGTATTTACCTTCGCGCTATTCCAGAGAATATTGCCATCTGTCAAGTTTACGGCATATACGCCGGGGTCGGTTTCGCCGGGGGCAAAATAGGCCGCGCGCCCCTGAATGGCCGGGGTGGAAAGAAAAACCCCGCCGTTGGTCTTTACGGTCCAGATTGTTTTTCCCTCCTTGGCATCCACGCCGTAGAAAATGCCGTCGTTGGCCCCGATAACGGCCAACTGTCCCAGAATGGCCGGGGAGGAATAGCTTGTCTGAAGGAACGGAACGGTCCAGGACAATGTGTTGGAACTGCGCTTTGCCAGGCGGGTCCCGTTGACAACGGCCAGCATGCCCTGATTTGGGTATCCCCAACCCGAAACAAGCGACCCGTTGGGCAGGATGCCGGGCGAGGATATTTGTATGCCGTTGGTAACAATGCGCGTAGTCTCGTCGCCTTTTTTTAAATCGAGGATGTGTATGGCGTTATCGAAGCCGCCCACAACGACCTTGCCGTCGGTTATAAGCGGGGAAGATTCCACCCAGGCCCCGGTTTTTTTGACCCAGATGATTTCGCCGTTCTGCGCATTCAGGGCATAAATACAGCTATCGTGCCCGCCGATATACAGAACGCCGTTCGCAATTGACGGAGAAGAAACGAATTCGCAGTGCTGAATGTTTATTTTCCAGAAAGGCTCTTTTTGCGGATAACCGACGGTCTCCGTGCTGTAGCCGGTGCGCTGGGCATCGCCCCGAAACATGGGCCAGTCCGCGCAATCGGCAGGGTTCGGCGCGATTAAAGCCGCCAGCGGCAGTATCAGGAAAAGAAAGGGGGAAGTTCTCATTAATACAATTATACCAGGATTATTGCAATCGGGCAACTATTTAGAATTTAAACCAAGGCCGCACAAAATTTAAAATTTGACAATTTCAAATATTCCGGATATAATTGATATAGTATCCCGAACCAGATCATATCCGGCAACCATCAAGGAGTTTTAATGCCAGAAAAACCAGAAAATATTTCTCCCGAAAAAAAACCCAAATACCATCCGCCGACGGTGGAAACCGAGGAAATTTTCGAGCGCCGGGCCTTGGCATGCGGCAAATGCCGCAGCGGCCCGTTCCGGCAGAATGCCTGCATGCGTTTGCCGAGCGTGTCGTAAACTTCCCTCACCCCTTAACTTTGCAGAGCGTCAATGCGTGACTATAAATTTATCGCCTTTTTTTTCGCAGGTCTGGCCCTGCATTCTGGTTTGTTTGCCCAATCCCAGGATTTCGCTTCTTTGGGCTATGCCAATACCGCGGCTGCATATTTGTACCTTCCCAACAACGCCCAAAGCATCGCTTTAAGCGGCAGCGTAACGGCCTGGAAAAACAAATCGAGCTGGAGCCAGTTTAATCCGGCGCTGCTGGACGCCGTTAATCCGTATTCGGTGAGCTTTACAACCGCAATCATGGACAACGACCGGCACTTCTACGCCGCCGCCGTCCCCATTCCGACCGGCCCTTATTTTATTACCGGGATTTCCCTGATTTCCTTTGGCGTAAACAATATCGAAGGCCGCGATGAGTTCGGCGGCTTAACCCAAAATTTTAACGACAACGAAACCGCCGTGGCCCTTACTGCCGCCGGTAAACTGCCCTATAATATTTCCTGCGGAATCGCGGGCCGGTATTTAAACCAGATGCTTGAAACCGGCCGGGCCAACGGTTTCGGGTTCGACGCCGGGGCGACGTACGACCCGTTTTCATGCTTGACAATAGGCATAAGCGCCCTGCATATCGGCTCGCACTTGGCGTGGAACACCGGGGAAAACGACCTGGTGCGCCCGACCGGTCGCCTTGGAATCGCCGGGAATCTGGCCGACAGCACGCTACGGATCGAGGGAGATTTTATCAAGGCGGACTATATGCCGCTGGAAATGAGCGCGGGAGCGGAATATGTTTTGCTTAAAATGTTCGCCGTACGCGCCGGTGCTTCAACGAGCGTGCTGATTGCGGACCAAAAATCCGCGCTGCCCGATTTTTCGGCGGGCTTGGGCATTTATTTTAATTTTTTGACCGCCGATTTCGCCTGCAAAATCCCCGGAAACGGTCTGGCCCCATCGTACCGGATAAGCTTGACAATAGATATTCCGGCCGCCATGAAGCAGTGGTAAGGGCGATTTGCCGTTTTCCACACATCCTGCCAAATCCTTTTATTCGCTGTATCGCCTTGGGTAAAAGTATATTTTTAAGGCATGGATAAGACGGACCTTATAAGCTATTGGGTTTCCTCGGCCGACCGCGATTTTGAAACCATGGACCATTTATTTAAATCCGGCGATTATACCTGGGCCTTGTTCGTGGGTCATCTGGTCATAGAAAAACTTATTAAAGCATTATATGTTAAGCAGATTTCCCCGGAAGTGCCGCAATCCCACAATTTGCCGTACCTCGCCGAAAAAAGCAATTTAACAATTACTAATCAGCAAAGGGACCATTTGATTCTTCTAACAAGTTTTAATAAGCGCGCGATATCCGGATTACAAACAGGATTTTTATCGGAAATGCACACCTGAATTTGCCGCGAATAGTATAATTATTGTCAAGGAGTTACAATCATGGCAGCGAGCAATGGTCGCGAATTAGCCCTGCAAAAGGCCCAGGCCTTTTTAAGGTTACTGCGCGAACAAAATATTGCGTTTGAAAACGCCTTTATTTTCGGGTCGTATGCCAAAGGCACCGCGCGCGAGGACAGCGACATTGACATTGCGGTTATTTCCGAACATTGGTTGCCCGATATCATCGATGCCCGCCTTAAACTTATGAAACTCGCCTGTACTATCGACAGCAGGATCGAACCTCACCCGATCGAAAAAAGCAATTTTCCTTCAGAAAATCCCTTTTTAAAAGAAATCATGGCAACCGGGACTTTGTTGTAAACTCTCCGTTGCAATCGGTAAACCTGTTTTTTGCGCAATGCCGTGCACGGTTTGGCCTCTTTTTTTACCCCTCAAAAAACGCCAGCAGGGCCTCGATGCGTTTTTCGTCGCGCAGGGCGGCCTCGGCGATGACCTTGATCCGCTCGGGCGCCAGGCGGGTCTGTTCCAGCGCCCGGTCGTCGTAATCGGGGACGATTTCGTTTTCGAGCGTGGAATACCCCATAATATGGGCGATGGCGTCCGACAGGTTGACAATGGAGTTCATGCGCCGGCAGGAGGGGCACGCCTGCGGCGTATGGTGGTTTACAAGTGCGCAAGCGAGCGAATGCGGAAAGTTCCAGCGCGCGGCCAGCAACCCGCCCACCGTGGTGTGGTCGAGCGCCTGTTCTTCGGCGGTAAAAAACGGCATGCCCAGGTTGGCGCTCGAGGCCGCGGCGCGCTCGATGCGCTTCGGATCGAACGCAAAAATAACCAGCTTGCCGATATCGTGCAGCATGCCGGCGCAGAAAAAATCATCGGTGTCCAGGGCTTCGTAGCGCCGGCAATGCGCGGCAATCGCTTCGGCCGCGAGCGCCACGGTCATGCTGTGGCGCCAGAAATTGGTCAGAAAGCCGCCCGCGGGGTTGCGGCTGGGCACCGCCTTGAAGGTGAGCGATGAAAAAAGCAGCGCCCGCACGCGCTGGTGCCCCAGAAGGACCACCGCGTTCTGCAGCGAGGAGATGGCGCGCGGCAGTCCGATATAGGCCGAGTTGGCAAAACGGAGCACCTTGCCGGAGAGCGAGGGGTCCATGCGGATAATTTTGGTGATCTCGTCGGCCGAGGAGGCCGGGTCGGCCATGATCGCGTTGAGTTTTTGCAGCACGGCCGAGGGAGAAGGCAGGGCATTGAGCTTTTCGATAAATCCGTTGACGTCGGCGGCCATAGTTATTCCCCTTGTCAAGATCCTACAATACTGAAAAAATCACCTGTTTTTTCGATTTCGCGATCTACCGCCGCGCAAATTGAGGCATAATCGGCCGCGCCCATATTTAAGACCGCGCGCGCGCCGGGCGCCTCCGCCGGCGCCCTTTCCCCTTCCAAAAGTGCAAAGCCTTTTTGGTGGGCGAGGGCGTCGGCGCAATGCACCGTGGCCGCCAGGGCGGGGCCGTTGCCGGCGCCCTCCGGCGCATGGTGCTTTACAAGCGCGCACTCAAGGTCCAACGGCAGCTTCCAGTGGTCGGACAGACTCCGGCCAACATCGGCATGCGTTATTCCCATGATCAGTCCTTCGGCCTCTAAAATGCTTATATGGCGTTCAGCGGCGAACTGCAAGACCTCTCCATAATCATCCGGGAGAATGTGTTCAAAGATAAGTTTGCCGACATCGTGCAAAATCCCCGCGCAAAAGGCGCTTTCGGGGTCTAAAAGCCGCAAGGCAAAAAAATGACGCGTGATCGCTTTTGCCGCAAGGCCGCAGACAATGGAATGTTTCCAGAAACGGCCATGGTCAAAAAGCGTATGGCCGCCGCGGACCGGAAACATTTTTATGACCGATATCGAAAGCACCAGCGAGGCGATGGTATTAAAACCGAGCACCACCACGGCGCTTGACACCGAGGAAATCGTGCGCGGAATGCCGTAGAACGAACTGTTGGCCATGCGCAGCATTTTAGCCGTAAGGGCCGGGTCTTTTTCGATGATGGCCGCGGCATCGTCGGCCCCGGACTCGGGCGAATTAATGACCGACAATACGGCGCTCACGACCGCCGGCATGGTCGGCAATTCCCCGATTTCTTCGACGATCCGTGCGATGCGGTCGGACGCTTTCACGGCAGGTCCGCCTTCCGGTTGGGGGCCGGTTGACCGATGCAAAAAAGCAGCGACGGATCGTAGCCGGTAATGGTCATGGCGCACCAGTGGTTATGCGGCAGCTCCGCCGGGCAGCGCACCCGCACATAATTGGCGGCCATGCCTTCGGCCGGATGGGCGCGCTCGACCACGATCCGTTCAACGGTCCCAATGCAGCCCTTTAAAAACGCCTCGCGGCTCCGGGCGAGCGTCCGGCGCACCGCGCGGCTGCGCCGGTCTTTTTCCGGCCCTGAAACGGCTCCGGGAAAGTTTTCGGCCGCCGTCTGGGGCCGCGGCGAAAACCGGAAAACATGACCATAAGTAAAGCCAATGCAATCCACGGCCCGCAGCGTGCGTTCAAACTGGCGCTCGCTTTCGCCGGGAAATCCCACGATAAAATCGCCGCCCAGGCCCGCCCGCGGATAGGAGAGCCGAAAGCCCGAAAGGTCCTGGGTAAGCCGGTCTACATCGAGCTTGCGATGCATGCGGCGCAAAACGTCGCCGCAGAGGCTCTGGACGCTCACGTGCAGATGGGGACACAATTTGGGGTGCGTGCCGATCAGGCGCAGCAGGCGCCCGCTTATGTCGCGTGCGTCAAGCGAACTGAGCCGGATGCGAAAATCGCCGGGGCATTCCAGCAGTTCCTCCAAAAGCGCCGCGATGCCAACGCCATTATCCCCGTCGCGATACTGGCCGATATGGGTCCCGGTTAAAACGATCTCTTTAAAACCGGCCGCCACGGCCCGCGCAAGCGCCGCACGCGCCGCCTCTGCCGGAAGGCTGCGGCTGGGTCCGCGCAGGCGCGGCACGATGCAGTAGGCGCAGCTAAAATCGCAGCCTTCCTGAATTTTAAGGTTAAAGCGCGTGCGCGCGGCCCGCGCGGGCGTGTCCGCGGCTTCGGGCGTTTGCAAAACGCGAC
>JAQUMP010000202.1 GCA_028718065.1 Chitinivibrionales bacterium
AGCCGTCAGTCAAGCTCCGGCACCTACGAATTTTTCCGCGAACATGTTCTGGCCAAAAAAGATTTTAAGCTCGGCTCGCGCGACATGAACGGGTCCAAGGAGTGCGTTGAACTGGTGGGCAGCACCAAAACGGCCATCGGGTACAGCGGCATGGGCTATGCCACCGCGGCCGTCAAGATGATTAAAGTCGCGGTCAAGGCCGGCGATACGGCCTATCCGCCGACCGTGGCGAACACGCTCAATAAAACCTATCCTCTGGCCCGGTCGCTCCAGGTCTATACCCTGGGGGAACCGGCCGGCGCCGTTAAAAAATATGTGGAGTGGATCATGTCGCCGGCGGGCCAGAAAATCCTGCAGGACAACGGTTATGTGCCCATCGTGTCGGCCGATACGGTCGCGGGTGTAAAGAAGTAATGGGTAGCGCCGATCTTGTTGGAGCCGATGCGCCCGAGCGGCCCCGGCGTCCCCGCTGGGCCGTGTGGGGCGAACGCGCGCTGGAAACGATCATTCGCCTGAGCGGGGTGAGTGCGATTATTTTTGTGCTGGCCATCTTTTTCTTTGTGTTCCGCGAGGCCGCTCCGGTGCTGTTTAACGGTCATTTTAACATTCTGCAATTTCTGTTTTCTACCGCCTGGTATCCTACTTCCGAGTCCAACATCCGGTACGGCACCTTCGCGCTCACCCTCGGCAGTTTCAGCGTCACCGCGCTCGCCATGGCGCTGGCCGTGCCCTTTGGGCTCGGCGCGGCAATTTACATATCGGAATTCAGCGGGCCCAAGCAGAAAGAAACCTTAAAAGTCATCATCGAACTTCTGGCCGCGATCCCCAGCGTGGTGTGGGGTTTTATCGGGCTCACCATCATGAACAAAATCATCGTGGCCGTCACGGGCGCGCCCGTGGGCGTCAACCTGCTCAACGGCGGCATCATCCTGGCACTCATGAGCGTACCTATCATTGTGTCAATCGGCGAAGACGCGCTCAAGGCCGTGCCGGATTCCTACCGCGAGGCGGCGCTGGCCATCGGCACGACCAAATGGCAGCTCATTTACCGCGTGCTGTTCCCGGCCGCCAAGAACGGCCTTCTGGCCGCGGTGCTTCTGGGCGTGGGTCGCGCCGTGGGTGAAACCATGGCGGTGCTCATGGCCACGGGCCATGCCGTGCAGATTCCGCATGGCGTGCTGGATTCGGTGCGCACGCTCACGGCCAATATTGCCGCGGAGCTTGGCGAAGCCGCGGCGGGATCGGACCATTACCGCGTTCTGTTTCTTACCGGTGTGTTGCTCTTTTGCATTACCTTCGCCGTTAACCTTACCGCGGATTTTGTTATCCGGGGCGTGCGGAGGAAATAACCCCATGGCCGACCGCACCGCTATCGCCGCACCCTTTACCCAAACCGCGTTCGGACGTCGCAAGGAACGGTATCAGAGGATCGCCCAATGGGTTTTTCTGGGCATGGCCCTGGCCATGATAATTCCGCTTGTGTCAATTGTCGCGTTTTTAATTTATCGGGCCGCGCCGTCCCTTAACTGGAACTTCCTGGTCGACATTCCGCGCCACGGCATGCGCGACGGCGGCATCTGGCCGGCGCTGGTCGGCACGTTTTACTTAGTGGGAATCTCGCTGGCCGTGGCCGCGCCCATCGGCGTGCTGGCCGCCATTTACCTTAACGAATACGCCGGGGACAACTGGTTCAACCGGCTTATCAACCTGGCGGTTATAAATCTGGCGGGCGTGCCGAGCATCGTGCACGCGCTCTTCGGGCTCGGCGCCTTCGTTTACGCGGCGCGCTTCGGGTATTCCATTATTTCCGCTTCGCTCACCCTGGCGATCATGACCCTGCCCGTTATAATCGCCAGCACGCGCGAGGCGCTGGCCTCGGTGCCGCAATCGTTTCGCGAGGCCTGCTGGAACGTAGGCGCTACCCGTTGGCAAACCATTAAGGCCGTGGTGCTGCCCAATTCCATCAGCGGCATTTTAACGGGCGTGATTTTGCAGGTCAGCCGCGCCGCGGGCGAAACCGCGCCCATCATGTTTACCGGGGCCGTATTTTACAAAGCGGTACAGCGCGGCGATTTCTTCCCGTACCACCTTACCGACCAGTGCATGGCGCTCTCCATGCATCTGTACACGCTGGCCACCCAGGTGCCGGATGTAAAGGAATCGGTCTCCTACGCCACCGCGGTCGTGCTTCTGGGCGTCGTGCTTTTGGTGAACGCCGGCGCCATTGCCCTGCGCATCTGGATGCGCAACCGGAAACGGTGGTAAGGCGTGCCGCTGCCAAGCAAAACCATAGAAATCGAAGACCTGCGCCTGGCCTACGGCGTCAAGGAAGTCCTGCACGGCATAAGCTTTGATATTTTCCGCCACGAGATTTTCGCCGTAATCGGCCCGGCGCAATCGGGCAAGACCTCGCTCTTGCGCTGCCTGAACCGGACCATCGACTTTACCCCGAACGCCACGGTGAATGGCTCCATAAAAGTTGACGGACAGGATATCCGTCGCGGCGATATTTATTCCCTGCGGCGCAAGATCGGCATGGTCGCGCCGCTGCCGGTGGGGCTTCCCATGAGCATTTACGACAACGTTGCCTTTGCGCCGCGTTGCGCCGGACTTTCCCAAAAAAGCCGCCTGGACGACCTGGTGGAAAAATGTCTGCGCCAGGCGGCGCTGTGGGACGAAGTCAAGGAGCGGCTCCTTAGTCTGGGCACGGCGCTCTCCGGCGGCCAGCAGCAGCGCCTGACGATCGCGCGCGCGCTCTCGCACCAGCCGGAAATTCTCTGCCTCGACGAATTTTCGATCGCCATCGACCCGGTCACCACGATGCGCATCGAGGATGTGCTCAAGGAGCTTAAAAAAGAAATCACGATCATCTTGGTCACCAACCTCACGCACCAGGCGCGGCGCCTGGCGGACCGCACCCTGTTTTTGTGGAACGGTGAAATCGTGGAGCTGGACCGGACCGAAACGGTTTTTTCCAACAACCCCGGCAGCAAAAAAACATACGATTATGTCAATGGAACATTCGGATAACCGTCTATGAGCGATACCACACCCAACGGCATCCATACCCGCGGCCTTAACTTATGGTATGGCAAATTCCTGGCGCTCAAGAACGTGGACGTGGACATTAAGCACGGCCTTATTACCTCGCTCATCGGCCCTTCGGGCTGCGGCAAGACCACGCTCTTGCGCTGCTTTAACCGCATCAACGAGCGCTTCAGCTATGTGCGCACCGAGGGCAAAATCGAGATCCTGGGAAAAAATATTTACGACCCCGACGTTTCGCTGCTGGAGCTGCGCAAATCGGTCGGCATGGTTTTTCAGCGGCCCAATCCGCTGCCGATTTCGGTGTACGAAAATATCGTGTTCGGTCTGCGCGTGCATACGCCGGGCCTGCGCTTAAAAAAGAGCCTGCTTGACGAAGCGGTAGAGCAGGCCCTCACCGAAGTGCGTTTGTGGAAGGATTTAAAAAACAGGCTTAAAACGCGCGCCACGTCCCTGCAGCTCGAACAGCAGCAAAAGCTCTGCATCGCGCGCCTGCTGCCGCTTAAACCGCGCATTATCCTGATGGACGAACCGTGCTCGTCTCTTGACGTAGAGGGAACGCGCGCGATCGAGGAGCTTATGTTCAACTTGCGCGGCAACTATACGATCGTGATTGTTACTCACAACATGGCCCAGGCGCGCCGCGCCAGTGATGAGTGCATTTTCATGCTGCTCGGCGAAGTAAAAGAACACACCCGCACCGAAGAGCTTTTCCTGAATCCCCAGAACCCCAAGACCGCCGAATATATCGAAGGCCGCTACGGTTGACGGTGATCGCGACCTAACCCACCGGTAGGCCTTTTACGCGCAGTTCGGCGTTCGCCGCCAAAGAAAATTAGAGTTCAAAAATGGTAGAATTTATTTTAAAATAGTGTGGATGAAAGAAAAAGGGGTTTTCCATGAAAAAAATGGATGAAATAACAAAAAAGCTAATATCTTTAAAAGGTGAGTTGCACGAACGATTTGCCGTATCCAAAATAGAAGTGTTCGGGTCATATGTTCGCGGAGAGCAACAGGAAAAAAGCGACCTTGATGTGTTAGTTGAATTTGATAGAACGATTGATCTTCTGGATTTGGTTGGCTTAGAAATGTTTATCAGCGAACAGTTGGGAATAAAACCCGATGTTGTTCCTAAACGAAGCATAAGATCTGAATTGCGTGACATTATTTTAAATGAAGCTATTGCATTATGAAACGTAAAGTCAAATTGTTTCTAGGCGACATTATTGAAAACATGAAGATGGCGGAGGATTTGACTTCTGGGATAGAATACCAATCATTTATTACTGATAAAACGCGACATTATGCCGTACTTCGCTGCATTGAAATAATCGGAGAAGCGGCAAAGCATATCAGTGAAGAAATCCGGTCGGAAAGCCCGATGATACCCTGGAAGGAAATGGCGGGAATGCGGGACAAGGTAATTCATTTTTACATGGGCATTGACTTTGATGTAGTTTGGCAGGTGGTAACGGTACGTTATCCGTTGCTGCGCCCCGAAATAGAGGATGTTTTTAGCAAAACGGAAGAATGATCTTTACTGCCCCTTCCCCCGCTTTGATTTCTTCTCAAAATCCCAATGCAATCCCATGGAGGTCCGCAGGGCATCCAACGTGCGCGCCTGTCCCAGGCTATCGTCCCAGCTCATGGCCGGAGCTTGGCGTTTGTCAACATATTCCGCTACGGTCAGGGCCTCGCTGGCATACAGGTTGCGGCCGGTTTTGATCGAGAAGGTTTCGGTTTTGCCCTCGGCGGTAACGATAATGGTCGCGTTATCGTCCGAAGGAAACCAGGGGGTCGTGACGATAATGTGTCCTTTGCTTCCGTAAATCTGCGCCGCGATGGGAACATGGCATTCTATGCCGAAGATGCAGGAGGCCACGATGCCGGAGGGAAATTTGAGAACGGCCGATCCCAATTCGTCAACGCGGCTCCGCGGCCCTATTACCGCGGTTGCGCTGCATTCAAGGGGTTCCTCCTGCGCGATCAGGCGGCAGAACGAAACGCAGTAACACCCTACGTCCATGAGCCCGCCACCGGCCAAGGGATTGGACAACCGGACATCTTCTGTCTTATCACCCATATTAAACGCAAAAGCCGCATGCAGCACCCGCACGTCGCCGATTACGCCGGAATCGATGATCTGCCGCACTTGTTGCCACTGGGGGTGGCAGCGGTACATAAAGGCCTCTATGAAGAAAACATCATTTTTTTTAACGGCTTTCAGCACGCGTTCCATTTCGGCTGCATTACTCACGGCCGGTTTTTCGCAAAGGATATGTTTGCCCGCATTGGCGGCCTTTATGGACCACTCCGCATGCATTGAGTTGGGCAGTCCAATGTAAACGGCGTTTACTTCTTTGTCCCTGAGGACTTCCTCGTATGAGCCATAGGCCCGTTCAATCTTGTTTTCCGCGGCAAAGCCGCGCGCCTTTTCCAAACTGCGTGATCCCACCGCCAGGGCAGTGGCCGAATCTATGGTTTGTAAACCTTTCACGAACGATTTGGCGATCCTGGCCGCGCCGATGATTCCCCAATTCAAATGCCGCATATCAGACACTCCCTCTTTTAAAGTATTAGCGATTATTCTTTTTTATTGAGCGTGCCAAATCTTTGGCTAAACCCGTAAAATCCGCCTCGCCCGGAAATTGCGCCTGGGCCTGCGAGAGTTTTTCCTGCGCAACGGCGAATTGTGCATGCTCCAAAAGCATTTCGATCTGCACCACGCGCGGGCGCCCTTCGCGCGGCGCCAGCGCAATGCAGCGCGAGAGTCCGGCGATAGTTTCTTGCAGCAGCGTTTCGTAAGTTGCACGCAAGATATGATCGGTTGTGTCCGCCGCGACCGCCGTTCGCATTGAGTCAAGTTTGCCGCGCACGGCGTACGCCCGGCGGATAAAACAATCCACATAAAGCATGAGCGGCTCCTGTGATACCGGCGCCAGGTGCGCCGCAGGGTCGCCGAAGCGGCGCATGGAGTAAACCGTGTCCAGCAGCCGGCGGGTGCGCTCGTAATCAAACCCGGCCGGAAGCGTTGGGGCAAGCCGGTATACTAATCCTTGACGCACGCAAAAGGGAGCAAACTCCCGCCACCATTGCGGCGCGACGGTCATGGCAAAATAAAAAGGCCGCTCCACGCAGTTGGCGTCCACGAGCGCGTAGAGAAGCTGTTTCTGCACACTGATGAGCGGCATCTGTTCTTTGCCGGGCATGACGATATGCAGCCCCGAGCGGCGCATCGTAATCGGGGTGGCGTCCTGCGTTGGGTTGGGCTGGGTGGCAAGTTGGTCCAGATAATCGTCTTCAAAGGGCAATGCCACGACCGGCGCGGTATGCCGCAGCTCCTTGGCATACCAGGATGCGCCGAGCAGTCCCAGGTTTACAACACGCACATCGCGGCGGATGCCGAATGCCTCCTGCAACGCCCACAGCGGAAAGGTGTCGTTGTCGCCGGTGGTAATTAAAATCCCGTCGCGATCGCAGGACATGAGCAGGTTATAGGCCAGATCGTA
>JAQUMP010000203.1 GCA_028718065.1 Chitinivibrionales bacterium
TCCCACGGTGCTCAGGCGGCAGTGCCCCATCGCGGCGCGATCGTCGATGTATACGCCCGATTCGTCGGGACCGCGGTTGCGCATGCATTGCACCATGCCCTTGATTTGGGGCAACCCGTGGCCGTGGGCCTTTTCATTCAGGGATACAAAACCGGCAATGCCGCACATGATTATGGTTTCTTTTTTTCGCGCACGAAGCGCACGATATTTTCGACGCTGTTAAGGTTTACAGGAAGAAGTTCGTGGTCTTGTATGGATATGGCAAAGGTAGTTTCCAGGAATTGAATGATTTCGAGCAGGCCGGTGGAGTCCACGATCCCGTTTTCCAACAGCGAGGTCGTATCGGTGAACGCGCCGGCATCGCCGAACAAAAAATTCTTGACGATATAATCCCGGACCTGGTCAATTATTTCCACGCTATGCTCCTGGAGCCATTTTTCGTTGCGCCTGCAGGCGCATGATTATTTCGGCGCATTTGCCGCGGTCGATTTTGCCGCTGCCGTTTTTAGGCAAAGCCGTGCCATTTAAAAATAGTTGGGGCGCTTTGTATCGCGGCAGGCGGCGTGCGCAAAACACGAATAATTCTTCCGCACTAACGCCCGCGGCGCTGGGCACGACTAAGGCCGCCGGCGCGCTGCCGAGCAGCTCGTCGGGCAGGGCGATCACCGCGGCCTCGATGGCAAGCCCCGACTCGATAATAACATCCTCTATCTCCTGCGGATCTACGCGGCGGCCGCCGACTTTCATCTGATTGTCCCGGCGTCCGGTCAGGAACAAAAAACCTTCCTCATCACGGTACCCAAGATCGCCCGTATGGTAGCCGTGCGCGTCGAGCGCGAGCGCGGTCGAGGCCGGGTCGTTAAAATAGCCCCGCATTATATTGGGTCCCGCCGCAACCAGCTCCCCGGTTTCGCCCGGCGCGGCCTCGTTTCCATTTTCGTCAAGTATTGTTATCTGCACGCCCGGAATTTCCTTGCCGATGGAATCTATTTTGCGTAAAAAATCGCGCGGGTCGAGCCACGTCAGGCGCGCCGAGGCTTCGGTGGCGCCGTACATGATGATAATCCGGGTATGGTCGGGCAGCGCGGCGCGCAAATCGAGCTTGAGCTGGCGCGCCATGTGGCCGCCGGCCTGCGAGCAATAGCGCAGCATCGGCAGGCGCTCCCGCAGGGCAGCCAGTCCCGAACGGTGCAGAAGATAGGCATACGTGGAAGGCACGCCGGAAAATCCGGTAACATTTTCCGCCATCATCTGTTCCAGAACGGCGCCCGTAAAACTGAATTGATTATTCAGCACCAGCGTGCCCCCCACCGCAAGGTGCGTATGCAGCAGCGAAAGGCCGAAAACATAAAAAAACGGCAGGACCGCCATTTGAACATCGCGCTCCGTTAGGTCAAGACATGAAATTATCGAGCGGGTATTGGCGACGATGTTCTTGTGGGACAACACAACGCCCTTGGGCCGGCCGGTTGATCCCGAAGTGTAAATGATGCAGGCCGGATCGTTTTCGGCGGCGGCATCGCTAATGTCAAGCACATGGCGTCCATCGGCAAGCGTTCGCAGAAGCGAAACGTACTCCACGCCGCGCAAGCGGGGGATGCGCGCGTTATCGCTTAAAATAACCGCCGTGCGCGTTAATGCTTCGTCCTTGCCGCACCATATTTTTTCGGTTTGCCGGTCCGAGGCGATAATAGCATGGGGCTTAAGTTCGAGTAAAATCGGCTCAAGTCCTTCGGGTTTTAAGTCGGTATTCAGCGGCACGGCCACGGCGCCGGCCTTGAGCGCCCCAAAATAAGCGGCGATAAATTCGAAGCTGTTTTCGTGCAGGATCGCGACAAAATCTCCCTTTTGTAAACCACACGCTTGCAGGGCGGCGCCGAGCCGGTCGGCCGCGCCGTTAAGCTGGGCGTAGCTGGCGCGCGCCGCGCCGCATACCACGGCAATTTTATCGGGCGAACGCCGCGCGCTCTCTTCGAGCAAGCGGTGCAGGAGCATATCCGGATCGGCCGGTCCCGGTTCCATACTGTTACCCCGCGGCGAATACGGCATGGTCCGCATCGTTAATTCCATCCGCCCCGTCTTCCAACGGACGTTGATAATTGCGGATTTCCGGCACGATCTCACTGATCGGTTTTTCCCACCAGCGCGAAGCCTGCAACTTGGTTATGGTCGCCGGCGAAAACCGGTACCGCACGATCCGGGCCGGATTGCCGACCACGACCGCATAGGGCGGCACATCTTTATTCACCACCGCGCCCGCCGCGATCACGGCCCCGTCGCCGACGCGCTTTACGTTGGGCATAATCACCGCATTGTATCCTATCCACACGTCATTGCCTATTGTCAATGGCTTGCGCCACACCAGGTTTGTGGTGGTATATTTAAACTTTGGATTAAAAAAAAAGCCATGGGTCGATTGAAACGCCATGGGATGGTTTTCGGTTAAGATCCGTACCCCGCCGGCAATGGAGCAATAGCGCCCGATCGTGGTTTCCGGGTCCACCGACCACTCCCGGAAACAGGCGCCGTGGGTATACATGCCGATATCAACCTTGTGATAATCGCGAAAAATTTTCCGCAGGGTAACGGAATAGCACTCGCCTTTTTCGATTTTTGTAACGAGCCACCTGATAAAAGCGCGAACATTGTGCCGATCGATCCTGTAAAGCTTGTAGAGTAGTCGCGCCAGCATCGTTAAAACCTCAAAGGAAGCCTTGTTTGACCTATCCCCTGCCCCTTTCTCCTATCAGAGAAAGAGGGAAAGAAAAAAATTAATACCCTCTCCGGTAGGAGAGGGTCGCACGAAGTGCGGGGAGAGGTTAAATCAAAACAATTAACATTGATTAAAGCGCAAATCTTATGCCAAATATCACCTAAAATTTTTCTACGGCAGAACCTCGCGTTGACGGTCGTTTCTCTGCCCTTCCCAACGTTTAAATTGGGGGTTTTCCAGGTCGAACAGGTCGAGAATTTTGCCGACCATCTGATCGGCAAGGTCGTTCAGCGATTGCGGATGATGATAAAACCCCGGACAGAGCGGACAAACGATCGCCCCCATGCCGGTGGCCCGTTGCATCAGGTCAAGATGGCCGGCGTGCAGCGGGGTTTCGCGCACGGCCAGGACCAGCCGTCGTCGCTCTTTGAGTGTAACGTCGGCGGCGCGCACCAAGAGCGAATCGGCAAAAGAATTGGCCACGGCCGAAAGGGATTTTATGGAGCATGGAACAATAATCATGCCGTCGGTCTTGAATGACCCGCTGGACACTTTAGCGCCAAGGTCCCAATAATCGTAGGTAAACGAGGCCGTTTTTTTTAAGTTTTCCAGGGTTTGGCCGGTTTCGAGTTTTAACACCTTTTCGGCCGCGGGTGAGACGATTAAATGGGTCTCGACGGAGTGCCGGATTGCCTCCAGTAAACGCAGCGTATAAACACTGCCCGATGCCCCGGTAATGCCGATTATCAAGCGTTTCATGATCTTTCCCTTTCCGGTTAATATTCAACCCGTACCGTAAAATATTTCCGATAGCCGTCCACGCAAGCGAGGAAGGTCCCGTCTTCGAGCTTATGCGCATCGGCGTGATGCATGCCGTGCCGGTTCCAGCCCTTGCCGCTCGCCGTCAGGATGGGGTTGGACCTGAGGGCTTTTTCCTGAAAATCAGTCTCGGTGAGCGCCAGGATTTCAAGCGCATTCAGGCTTTTTCCGTAGGTCGGCCGGCAATCCTGCGCAAAACGCACGATCCTTTCGCCTTCAACCCACAGGCGTCCGCCGGGTCTGGCCCAGTGCGCGTTGTTCTTTACAATAGGGCTTTTAGGGTGCTCGGTGTAGGGACCTAAGAGCGCATCGGCAAAAAAAAGATGCAGATCTTTATGGCGTCCTTGACGCTGCGCCGGTTCGTAGCAGGTAAAGAGCCACCATTTTTTATTGTGCCGAACGAGCGTGGAATCGCAGAAGGAACCTTTAACGAGTTCGCCGGCCAGCGTCCAGGAATAGGGAAACGGCGCGGCCCGATACAAACGCACGGCGCCGGCGGCGGCGCTTTCGGGGACCATGTATACGGCGTCGCCCTCGGCAAATACGAACGGGTAGGAAACGTGAAACGGCTCGCTTAACACGATGCGCTCGTAAGTAAAGCGCCGCCCGTCGGCGCTCGACGCAAGCCCGATCTGGCCGCGGTTAAGGAGCGTATTGTAAACCTCGCAAAACAAGTACCAGGTTACTCCGCTTTTAAATATAAACGGATCGGCCACGAATTGCGCCTTTACATCCGTTACATCCGCGGCGGTTAAAACGGGATTTACGGCCCTTGTATCGGGCCGCAGGGAAAGCGGCGAGGCGCCGCTATAGAGGCCGATGGACCACTCCGTTATGTGTGCGACACGTGTCCTGCGGCGCAGCGCTAAAACGGCCCAAAGAAGAAAACCGATTATTACGGCAAGGAGCAATCCGATGATTTCCAGCAAGCTCATGATGCACTTGTCTTTTCGGAAACTGCGTGGCTGGGGCGGTGCAGCAGGTGCCCCAATCGGGTGAACCCTTGCAGCGTACGGAACATTTTATTTTGCAGCAGGAAATTTTGTACGGCCTGGCGTTTGGGCGATCCATGAAAATCCACGAGCCCCAAGGGTGCGAGCAGTGAAAAAAGCTGGTGGTCCTCGGCGCCCGCGCGGCCCACGGCGCTGCCGCGGAAAATCGGCCGGGTGCGGTGGCCGATGGCCGTTACCGTAAACAGCAGGGCCTGCGGGTTTACATTCGGTACTCCGGCATAATCAAAAAACGGGCCGTCGCCCACGCGGACGCCGGGTTGTACCAGGCCTTCGACCACGATTTCGGCCGTGGCCGGGACCGCCAGGTCGATCGTATGGCAGGCCGCGAGCTCGAGCGGTTTTTCCTGCAAGCCGCCGGCATAGTCGTATTCGCAGGTATTGGCCGGAAACGCCGCCGCCGCTGCCATGATACAACATTCGCCCACCCCGATGCAAACTGCCATGGGAAGCGCCGTGCCTGCTTTTTCCGCCGCGGCAAAATGCAGCGCCAGGTGGCTGCGGGGCGAAACGCTCAGCGTGGCGCTGTCGCCCCCCAGCAGTTGCATTCGGTAAATGCCGCAATTCTGGACGCCGCTTATGGGATCGCGCGTTACGTTTACGTGCCAGGTCCCCAGGTAGCGTCCGCCGTCTGCGCGGTGCCACCACGGTACGGGCAGCTTAAGCAGCGTGTCAAGCGTATTTTCCCGGAAGGCGCCGTGGGGAACCATCGTCGGCGCGCGGGGTTTTTGCAGCCGCTCCCGCAGGGCGGCGATAAGGTTATTGCGGGAGATCCCCGCAGGCAGCGCCAGGGCACGAGCAATGTGCGCGGGAGCGCAAAGACCATTTGTAAAGAGATAAAAACCAGGATACTCCCGGATGTTTTCGAACAGCAGCGGCCGGCGATGGGCGCGGGCATAGGCGCCCAGATCGTATTTCCAATGAACGGGATTGGCGATGCGCTCAAGCTGCCCGGCGCGTTCCAGTGAATCGATAAAATTTCGTAGCTCCACGAAAAACACCTTTATGCGGCGATTTGCGAAAGCACTTGCTGGGCGGCGTTTTTTCCCTGCAGGAACGAATCCTCCATGGAGGTATAGCCCCACGAACCGAAGCGCCCTACCGAAAAAATACGCTTTGCCTGCAAAAACTCATGAATGATTTTAAGCGCCGGTTGCCGCTCGGCGTCATGGATCGCATATCCGAACGGCACATCTATTACCTTTTGAGCCGCAATGGCTTCTCTTCGGGGGATTATTCCTATGTCAATGATGTCCGCAATGATTTTTTCGGTCGTAGCTGCGGCATCGATCCCCTGGATCGGATCGTAGGAGACCTCTATGTATAACGAGCCGTGTCCGGGAGGGACAAGGTCCTGGGAAAAATTGTGGTAGTAGCCGATCCGGTAAAAGGGGAACTTTACTTCCGGTACATAAAGCCAATGCTTGGTGTCGGCCAAACCCTTGACGCCCAGATTAAGGTTAAATACCGAAACATGCCTGAGCCGCTTGGATGCGCTGAGCACCTCTTCCGGGACGTTTTTAATTGAGGCAACCAGGTGCGTTATCGGCTGCGTGGAAATAAGGCTATCGTAGGCAAGCGCTTTACCGCTGCGCATAAGGACGGTTTTTGTTTCCGGGTCCACGGACACAGCCGGATCGTTCAGGCGGATGCCGCTCAGATCGTGGGCCAGCGCGCTGGAAAGCGACTCGATCCCGCCGGTGCGCGGGTATAAAAAGGTTGCGTTGTATCCGAGCATGGGCTTCTGATCGCTGAGCGCGCCCCGGAGCAGCAATTTAAGATCGGAATCCGGGATAAAGCGCCCGGCGCAATCGGGCGCAAGCTCGCGCGGGTGCCTTTTGTAAAGTTTCCGGTTATAGGGCACGAGAAAATGGTCCGCGATGCCGCTGCCGAAATGGGCCAGGATCCAGTCTTCGAAGTTGTTGATGTGGCGTTTGGTTTGATTAAAGTATTCCTTGCCGTATTCATACAGGCATTCAATGATGATATCC
>JAQUMP010000204.1 GCA_028718065.1 Chitinivibrionales bacterium
GAGTTTGGCGGAATAAATGCCGCTACAAATCAGATTGGATGGACTTTTATTCAGCCAAACTTTGTATTGGCACAGTCCGCAGTTCCAACATATTCAACAAGCACCTGGATGAAAAACACCCCGCCGTGCTTGCCGATTTGCGCCAGGGCCTGGTGGAACTGCTCGCCGCAGTCGCAGCGATACGACCCCAGCACGTCGCCCGTAAAACACTCCGAATGCACGCGCACCAGGGTCGGTTCGTCGGGGCTAATGACGCCCTTCTGGATCGCCAGGTGCACGACGTTGCTTAAGGTGTCCTCGTAGCTCTTGAGCGTAAATTCGCCGTAGGCGGTGGGCAGTTGCACCGTGGCCGTGCAGGTCACGAAGCGTTCGTGCGCCGTGCGATAGCGGATCAGGTCGGCGATGGATATAATGGAAAGCGCATGCTCATCTGCAAAGGCGCGCAACTGCGGCATGCGCGCCATGGCGCCGTCCTCGCTCATGATTTCGCAAATCACGCCGGCAGGATACAATCCCGCCAGCCGCGCCAGGTCGACCGCCGCTTCGGTGTGCCCCGTGCGCACCAGCACGCCGCCCTGCCGCGCGCGGATGGGAAAGGTGTGCCCTGGCTTTACAAAATCGGAAGCCTTGGCCGCCGGGTCGATGAGTTTTTTTATGGTCACGGCCCGGTCGGCGGCCGAAATCCCCGTGGTGGTGCCCTGGCGTGCTTCCACCGAAACGGCAAAGGCCGTATTGAAGGCCGAGGTGTTATCGCTTACCATGGGCGCAATGCCCAATTCGTCGAGCCGCGCGCTTTCGAGCGCCACGCACACCAGCCCGCGACCGAAGCGCGCCATAAAATTTACTTTTTCGGCGCTGCAATGCACGGCCGCGCAGGCCAGGTCGCCCTCGTTTTCGCGATCCTCATCGTCGACCAGGATAACGAATTTTCCCTGCTTATATTCCTCGATCACCGCGTTTATTTCTTCGAATGACTTCATGCTAAAAAATTCTCCAGGGCGGCGGTAAAGGATTTATCGGCAGGGCCCTTGGCCGCGCCGGACCTTAAAAGCGTCTCGATATACCGCGCCAGAATGTCGATTTCGATGTTCACGATATCGCCCGGGCGTTTATGCGCCATGGTCGTGTGCGCGAGGGTATGCGGGACCAGCGCGACCGTTATGGCCGCCCCCGCCTTACTTGCAACGGTCAAGCTTATGCCATCGATGGCAACGGAGCCTTTTTCGGCGACGAATTTGCGGATGCCCTCCGGGATTTCAAACGAGCGCTCAATACTCTCGCCCGCTCGTTTATCCGCGATAATTTTGCCTACGCCGTCCACGTGGCCAAGCACGATATGCCCTTCGAACCGCCCTTGGGCCGCAAGAGAGCGCTCCAGGTTTACCGTATCGCCCACCCGGGCCGAGCCGAGCGTGGACCGGCGCAAGGTTTCGGCCACGGCCGTGGCCGTAAAGCCACCGGCCGCCATAACGGTTTCAACCGTCAAGCAGACGCCGTTCACCGCAACGGAAGCGCCGATGCCTGTTGTAAATTCCGCACTCCGCACGGCAATAGCCAGCTCAACGCTCTGCGCTTTGTGCGTGAGTTTTTCAATGGCGCCGGCAGTTTCGATAAGTCCCGTAAACATCGTATTATTTCCGTTTTGGAATACCCGTTATCATTATATCCTGCCCAAAACATGCCGCCTTAATGGCGGAAAGCTCTATGGCTTTACCCAGGGACAAGCCCTTATCAAATTGAATTCCCGGCAGTCCCGAACCAATTATTTTGCCGCCCCAGAAAAAATAAATCCTGCTGACCAGGCCATTCTCTAAAAAGAAAGAGGCAAGCGCGCTACCGCCCTCGATTAAAATACTGGTAAGCCCTTCGCTATAGGCCAAACGCATAAAAGCGCGCATTTGAGCGAGGCGATTTTTACCGCCCACGCGCCAGATTTCCATGCCGCTTTTAACGGTCTTACGGGCGGTTTTTCCTCGCGCACCTATAACGCAAATCGTCCTGATCTTTTTTGCAAGCCGGATAAAATTGCTCCGCGCCGCGATTTTATTAGGATCGGCAAAAACGATGCGCGCCGGTTCGGCGCCGCAGAGCTTGGCCGACCGGACGGTGAGGCGCGGATCGTCGGCGCGCAAGGTACCCGCACCCACGCCAACGGCCGCATGAGTCGCCCGCAGTTTATGCACGAATTCCCGCGACTGCTCGCCGGTAATCCACTGCGATTTCCCGGACGTATCGGCGATGCGACCGTCGAGCGTCATGGCCAATTTAAGCGAGATCCAGGGCCGCTTGTTTACAATCGCGAAACAAAAATCTTCGTTTAAATCGTAGGCCTGCTGCTGCATTAGGCCCTTTTCTACGATAATCCCCGCCCGGCGTAATTTTTTAAAGCCGCAGCCGGCCACTTTTGGGTTGGGATCCTGCAGGGCGGCCACTACCCGTTTTATGCCCGCGGCAATTATGGCATCGGTGCAGGGTGGCGTGCGGCCGAAATGGCAGCAGGGTTCGAGCGTAACGAACAGCGTTGCTCCCGCCGCCCGCGGTCCTGCCATTTGCAAAGCCGCCACTTCCGCATGCGGGCCGCCGCAGGCGGCGGTCGCGCCTTTACCGACGATGCGGCCGTTTTTAACCACCAGGGCCCCAACCGCCGGATTGGGAAAGGTGGAACCCTTGACATTACGCGCAAGGTCAAGGGCCGCGGCCATGTATTTAACGTCCTGCTGCGAGAATGATTTCATTACCGCTCAAAATATATCACTGGATTTCGGACTGCTATTGCTATAGGCACGAAGTTCCGCCGGCATAGCATTATTTTCCTGTTTTCCCTCCTGTAACCAGTACCTTCATTATTTCTTTTACTTTTTCCACTAGCCATCCAACATATTCTTTTCCTTCCAAGTGCCCTCGTGAATCCAGCATTACCGGCAATCCGCTTTTTGAAATTGGAATTTTAAAATTATCAACTACCTCCTGCAATTTTATAGATCGCACCATCGGATCGGCTTCCAAAAAATTATTACTATCAAATATAGACCATATTTTTTCAAGAAAACCGGCAACAGGAATCCAATTGCACCAAATCGGCGCCTCTCTTAAATCCTGGAACAAGGCGTCCCTCATTTCAGGCGTGATCGCATAAAGCGTATCACGTTTGTGTTCGCGTCGTGTGATATAACCGGATTTACTCATGCTTACGAGCGCATCCTGTACGGCCCGTTGAGCGTGTCCGATCTCCTTTGCAATATGGGATGGGTTTTCGCCCGGACCGGAAGGATGCGTGCAAAGGTAGATACATATTCCACTTCGTGAAGTAGTTCCTAAAAATGACCGCAATCTTAAGATCAGACAAGCGGGGTGTTTCAGTGCGAAGGGGCCCACAAGCCCTCTCAAAGACGTCGATCCACGGAGAAAACCATATTTTTTAAATGTTGGGTCCGGTTTTCCGAAACTCTCCATAGGCCGGCCATCTTTAAAGAAAAAGAGAGGCCTCCGCGATTGGACAGGCTCTAAAAGAGTTTTTAATGCTAACGTCCATTTATCTTTACCGGAAATTTCATCAAGGAAACCTGCCACGGCAGGAAGAGCTTTTTTCCCTATAAAACTATTGGATTTTGCTAAGAATTTAAGTCTTTGCAGGTTAATCATTCCGGGAGAGCTTTCTAACCAGTCAAGCATCTCATCGAACATGCGCGGCTCACGCCTGCCAATAGAGCAGGTAAGCAATATCAAAATTTCAGGATCAATGCACCAATTTCCCGGTTCGTCGGCATGGCCTTGAACACCGCAAAGACACCATTGCTGCCAGAGAAGCGTTAACAGGGATTCCTGCAACTCATCTTTAAAGTTTTTCAGCGACGCGCTCATGGTCTATCACCTTTAACATGGTTTTTAAGGTTTGTGCAAAATTTTCAGATGGATCCTGCTTTGCAAACACCCTTCAGGTAGACCATAATTTGGAAGTCGGCGGTTAACGATAGATTGGGGACCATTGTTGAGCCAGGTCGTCGGTAGGTTCATTGACTTTGCTACTTGGTCAGCCGCCTTTAAAAGTGCATCGGGTAAGGGATGCGCCTCTACGATGATTTCGTTGGAATCCAAAAGTGCAACGATATCGACATCCTTCGTGGTTCTGTTTACCAAACCAGTCGCGATCAAAGAAGACCCGCCGCATATGACAATATTTATTTGAGCGCTCATGGCTTCTTCTAATAATGCGCCCAACGTTTTTAGGGCGACATTCAATGAATCATAATCCAACATTTTATGCATGTTTTTCCCTGGTTAAAAGCAGTTTGCCTGCTTAATATAAGTGGCTTATACACTTAATATAAGTAGATTATACGCTTGATATTGTTTTTTTTCAAGACTAAATCGCCACAAAAGCAATGACTCTGTCCATTAGATACACTACACATATCTGGCCTTATCTGAGGCTTGCGGGCCGAGATTTTTACTGTTTCTTTATATTCATTAGCTTCTTTAGCAGGTCATGACAGTATTTCCAAAATAGGTATACCTACACAGGCTTTTAATTATTTTAAAAGAAGACCGTGAGCATCCCATGATAAATATTGACACACCGGACCAATTAATCTCCTCGCACGCGATCAAGGGTGATCCGACCGCCTTTTATCTGCTTATTATTCCCTTTGCAAAGAGCACCTATCTTGCCCTGCGCAATAACGGCATGGACCATAAAAACGCCATGTCCACCCTGGCGCCCTTTATAAAAAAGCTTTACGAAAGCCGCGATACCCTGGTGCAGGCCGAATCGGGTGAGGCGTGGTACCGCAAAAACGAACAGAAGGCCGGCATCCTTCAACAACCGGAAGCCGGGCAAATCGATCTTGAAAATATCGTGCCGCCGAATGCGGCCCTGTTTGAAAACGACCTGCAAACTTTTTTAATGCGCCTTAACCACCGCGAGCAAAACCGCACGATCCGAACGCCCGGGCAGCGGCGCATGCAAAGCATTTGGATTAAAATCGGCGTTGCAATCGCCATCATTATTATTATTCCGCTCGCGCTTATCGCCGTCCTTTCGGCCACCCATTATTATTGTTCATTCACCATCGCCAACAACAAGAGCGCCTTCTCGCTTACCCTGCCGTTTGATTTTGCAAAAACAAAATTCGCGCCGCAAATGTCCGCGCATGATTCCGCCGCTTTAATAAAACCGCCTGAAATCGAACCGGCGGTTAAGGACACCAAAACCGTTATGGTTATTGCGCCGCCCGTTAAAAAACCCCTTGTCAAACCGAAAATCATCCGTCGCGATACGCTGGAAGTAAAAACGCCTTCCGAACCGGCGCTGTCACCGGCGCCCCAGGATAGTTCATCCAACCCACCGGGCGACCTTAATTCCCCGCAGGACGAAGTCGGCTTTATTTATTTTTGATCCGTTATGCCCAAATTCCCCTCGTACCGTAATTCTCCGGCTTTTTTGGCTGTTTCCGCTGCCGTTTTTGGGGTGCTGCTCTTGACGGTTCCGGGTAAAGCGCAACCGCTGCAACCGGGGATTCCTGCGCCGGGAAGCAGACCGCCGCTTGACACAACGCACACCGCCGATTCCCTGCGCGCCGCCCGCGACACCACCGGCGCCGTAAAAAAACACATAAAAAGCAACGGTATTACCGATGTGGTTACCTACGAGGCCGCCACGATCGATTACGATTTTAGCGAAAAAGTCCTGGTCCTAACCGGCAACGCCTCATTATCGTACCAGAACATGACGCTCTTCGCGGATACGATCCGCTACCAAACACAAACCAACATGCTCAGCGCCGTGGGCAGGCCCCAGTTTATCGAGGAGGGCGACACCACGATCGGCGTCTCCATGGTTTACAACATGAAAACCAGGCGCGGCCGCGTGCAATACGCGACCACCCACACGGGAGGGTCGGCCTTTAACGGCAACCTGGTGGTTAAATCCGAACAGAGCCAGTTTTACGTGGAGCAGGGCGACGTGACCACCTGCGTTCACATTGAGGAGCCGCACTACTATTTTTGCGGTAAAATTCTTAAAATAATCCCCAACGATAAAATCGTCGCCCGTCCGCTGGTCTTTGATATCGCCGACGTGCCCGTGGCCATTTTGCCGTACTTTGTTTTTCCCATCGAGCGTAATCGCAAGAGCGGTTTTTTGACCCCCGTCTGGGGCGGCCATCCGGGCTCGGGCGGGTTTCTTGACAATGTAGGATACTATTTCGTGCCCAGCGATTATGTCGATTTTTTGGGGTCGGCGCGGATTTCGGAATTTCAGGACTTCCTGTTTAATGCTTCCAGCCGCTACAACCTGCGCTACCGGCTGAGCGGCTCGGTTGCCGCGCAGTTCGCCATGACCGGCGGTTTTCTGCAGCAGACGCAGCGCTGGTCGCTCGATTACGCCCATAACCAGAACCTGCTGCCCGACGGCTCCTTTACACTTGCGGGCCGCGGCAGCTTAGTAAGCGACAAGAGTTATTACACCCAGTTTTCCGAAGACACCTCGCAGCTCATTAACAAATCGGTCACCGCCAACCTCTCCCTGAC
>JAQUMP010000205.1 GCA_028718065.1 Chitinivibrionales bacterium
AGGTATAATAATAAGCTTTTTCAAAAAGAGACAAACGGCGTTTATACGGTTCAAAGGTTAAGTACATCAGATCGAAAATAGTGCTTATGCAGGGAACCGGCGCAAAAAGGGGGATTTTATAATAGGTGGAAAAAAAGATATTAACACCGTGTTTTCTAATGCCGATCGTCAGTATTATTTGGTCCCAAATAATTGTTATAGTCGGCCTGTAAACAATATTTTTTATGCGCGACCCATAATTTATTTCCAGCGGTTTTGAAGAAAACAGAATGCAGCGATTCTCATCGGTAAGGCCGTTAAAATATTCCAGGAAATTGGCCAGTGCTCGGCCGATGCCGGTGGTTACGCCGTTCTCTATTTCCCGCGCATCGATCCCTAGTATCATTTAAAACCTTTAAGATTAATATTTTGGTTACGCCCGCTCGCCGCCGCGTAGCGCTTTGGCGCAGTGGGGAGGCGTTATATTGGTGACATTTGTCCGAAAAAGGGATATCGGTTGAATGCGAACAATTATTTCTTTATTTAAGAATTATCTCATTTACCATTTTATTCTTATCACTCAATCTGACTAGCTGCCCGCTAAACGAGAGGTTTATTTCAATAACTAAAACGCCAAGCGGGCTAGCTGTCGCCAGTCCATAAAATTATAATTATTTAAAACTTATTTTGCCTAACTGCCCCCAGACGAAAAGCAGGCTCCATAATAGAACTTACTAGGAGGCCAGTCTCGTCAGTCTATAAAAATATGTTCATGTTTTTTGGACTCTCGGGTTAACTAATTATATAATTGAGTAATGCCCGAGCAACACCATAATAAACCCATAAAAATTCTGCACATTATTACTCAGCTCGATTGCGGCGGATCCGCCAGGTCCACCCTGCTCACCGCCTGCGGCCTGCACGACGACCGCTGCCAATCGGCGATTGCCTGCGGGGTTTCGGTCAACCCGTCGGAGGCGGCCGAAGCCGCGGCCCATGCCGCCGGCGTGCCGATATTTCATTTTCCGAACTTGCGGCGGCCGATGACGCCTTGGCGCGATGTTCTCGCCCTCGTCAATTTATACCGGCTTATTCACAAAAACAAATACGATATCGTGCATACGCATACGTCAAAAGCGGGCATTCTGGGAAGGTTTGCCGCGAAAATGGCCGGAACGCCGGTCATAATCCATACGCCGCACGGTCATGTCTTTTACGGGTACTTTTCAAAGGCGCTCACGGCATTTTATGTTTTTCTGGAATGGGCGGTGATGGGCTTTACCGATGCGCTTATTACGCTTACGCGCCGTGAAAAACAGGACTACCTGGACCGCCATATCGGTCCGGCCGCAAAAATTTATCCTATTTACAGCGGCATTCCGCTGGAGCCGTTTTTAACGGGAAAAAAACCGCGGGCGCAGGTGCGCGCCCAGCTTGGCATCAGCGAAACGGAATTCGTCTGCGGCACGGTCGCGCGGCTGGTTGCCATCAAAAACCACGCGCTCATCGTCGAGGCGGCGGGATTGCTTGTCAATCACATCAAAAACATCCGTTTCGTATTTGTCGGCGACGGCGAATTGCACGACCAACTCACGGAGCAGATCAATAATGCCGGCCTGAGTGAGCATTTTCTTTTTTTGGGCTGGCGCAGCGATGTAGCCGACCTGGTCCGCGCTTTTGATATTTTCGTGCTGTGCTCCAAAAACGAGGGCATGGGACGCGCCTTTGTAGAGGCGCAGGCCGCCGGCGTGCCGGTTATCGGCAGCCGCATCTGCGGCATTCCCGAAGTGCTTTTGGAAGGAAGAACCGGATTGCTAATCGACCACGATAGGGCCCATGAACTTGCGGAAAAAATTATGCTCTTGTATAATAATCCCGAGCGAACAACCATCATGCCGCAGCAGTGCCGGGAATGGGTGAATCCCCGCTTCAGCGTGGAAACCATGGTGGCGGAGATCGAACGATTATACCAAAAATCATTGGGGTCCCTCTCGTGAAAATCGCCATTCATCAGCCCCAATACATGCCGTGGAGCGGCTATTTTCATAAAATGGCCTCGTGCGATTTGTTTGTATTTCTTGACGACGTGCAATTTAAAAAAAACGAATGGCAGAACCGCAACCGCATCCGCAATGCCCAGGGGTGGCAGTGGCTTTCCGTGCCGACTTCGTACAAGTTTCCGCAATGCATTAACCAGGTGCAAATTTCCTATGAAAAGGAGTGGCGCACAAACCATTTAAAATCCCTTGAAATGTGCTACTCCAGCGCGCCCGGCTTTAAACTCTACCATAGCGACGTTATTAATTTTTACGGCAACGGCTGGGCGACCATTGACGAATGCAATATCGCTTCGGTTAATTTGCTTATGAAGCTCTTGGGGATTTCCACGCCGGTCGAACGAACCTCCTCCTATAAATTCGGCCATAGCGCCACCGAACGCCTCATTGAAATTTGCCGCTATTTTAAGGCCGACACCTACCTTGCCGGCGCGGGTGGCCACGACTATATGGATGTTTCGCTTTTTGTTAAGGCAGGGATAAATCTTGAATTTCAGGAATTTAAATGCCCGGTTTACCCGCAATACTGGCGTAAAAGAGAAGAAGATTTTATTCCTAATTTGTCCATGCTGGATCTTATTTTTAATTGCGGTCCTAACAGTTTTAAAATTCTGATGAATAAAAACCCGATTGAAATCCGGTAGGGGCTGGCCGCCCCTAAAACCCGCCAGGGAAAATGCTTATTATAACTAAAACATTTTATGAAAACTGATAAATTACCCATAATAATTCATCATAGCCGCCCGTTTGTCGGCCAAGAAGAAAAACGGGCTGTGGCGGCCGTGATTGATTCCGGGCAGCTTGCCGCCGGGCCGCAAGTGGCGGCGCTGGAGCGCGAGCTGGCCGGATATGTGGGGCATAGATACGGCCTGGCCGTTTCCAGCGGAACGGCGGCGCTCTATCTGGCGTTACGGGCGCTTGATATAAATAAATCGTCAAAAGTATTAATGCCTTCCTATGTTTGCACCGCATTGCTGCACGCCGCCTTGTTCTGCGGAGCAAAACCGGTGTTCTCGGATATCAATCCGGAGACCGGATGCATAGACGATAAAGAAATCGCCAAAGCTATCCGTCCGGGCGTGGCCGCCATAATCGTGCCGCACCTTTTCGGCTACCCGGTAGACGCGGCGGCCATACAAAAACGCTTCGGCATTCCCGTGATCGAAGACTGCGCCCAATGCGTAGGCGCGACCAGGGGCAAGAATAGCGTCGGCGGCATGACGGCGCTTTCGGTTTTTTCCTTTTATGCGACCAAGCTGCTGGCCGCCGGGGAAGGCGGGCTGGCGGCGACCTCCGATAAAAAAATCGCCGACAGGATTAAAGAATTGCGCGAATATGACAAGCGCGACTCGTTACGGCCCGCCTTTAACTTTAAGCTTTCGGACGTGCATGCGGCCATTGCGCGGGCGCAGCTTAAAAAAATAAGATCGATAATAGATTTACGCAGGAAAATCGCCCGTCGCTATCTTAAGGCTTTTGAACAATCTCCGAAGATAGTCTTTCCTGTTGTTGAAGCAGGGACTATACCGGTTTATTATCGTTTCGTTGCTCGGGTTAATAACGATTTACCGGCCATAATTAACAAAATGAATTCAAAAGGGATCGAATGTGGCCGGCCGGTTTACAGGCCGTTGCATTTATATTATAAAAAAAAATCAGGATTTAAAACCACAATGCAATGGCATGCAAGCGCCCTTTCCATTCCGATTTACCCCGGATTAGCCCATGCCGAATCCGACCGCGTTCTTACCGCCTTGCAAGAAAGCCTTTAATGAATATTACCCAAGCAACCGTAATCGCCCATTCCAACCGTATTGCCGCGCGTCTGTTTGAGGGCAAAATGCTTATTGTTACCGTGGACGACAGCCAATTGCACAGGGTTGACGAAGTGGGGACGTTTATATGGGACCTGCTGGAAAATCCTTTATCGGTAACTAAAATCATTAATGCCGTTGCCGAACATTTTGATGAGTTTAATAAAGAAAATCAAAAGAATGAAATAATTAGTTTTCTTGAGGATTTATTAAAAAAGAAATTAATAATTATTCAGAATTAATTAATTCAATCCGGAAGGGGCTCACCGCCCCTTAAACCCCGTAATGAAAATACTTATTGTAGCTAAAACAACTCACCCCTTAATCCCCTCTCTTAAAAGAGAGGGGAAACGGCCTTAGCCGAGGGGTGAGTTATGTTATCCATTGCTCAACAAACAAACAAATCCGCTTCAAAAACCAACGTCCCTTTAAGCATCCAGATCGAACTTACCTATAAATGCAACTGCAAATGCTATTATTGTTACCAGAAAAATTATCCTGAGTGCAAAGAATTAACGACAAAACAATGGATTACTATTTTTGGTCAATTAAAAGACATGGGCGCGCTTTACCTAACGCTCACCGGCGGCGAGCCGCTTATTAGAAAAGATTTCTTGGATATAGTTGAAAATGCGAGGAAAAAAGGGTTTGCCATTAGTATTATTACCAACGGCAGCCTGGTAACTCCCCCAATCGCTGAAAAAATATCCGAACTTGGCGTCATGGATGTGGGCGTGAGTTTTCACGCGGCAAACGCGCGGCGGCATGACAAACTGGCCGGATTAAAAAACAGCTATGGCGCCGCGCTCGCGGCTGTAAAGATGCTGAGAAAAAACGATATTAAAGTATTGGTAAAACATTCCGTTTCTTCGGTCAATTTCGGCCAGTATAAAAAGCTGGAAGCGTTTGCCGGGGAAAACGGCTGCGGCTTTGAGTGCGACTTTACCGTATTTCCCGCTTCGGCGGGAGAGGTTTCGCCCTATCGTTTAAAGCAAAACCAGCTTGAAAAATTCATTAAGGATTTTAATATTACTTCACTACCCTGCACCATGGACAAAAGCACCGAAATGCTGCATTGCGACGCCGGCCGCAGCGTTTTAGGCATTACCCCCGTTGGCGAGGTGCGGCCCTGCATTCTGCTGCCGATATCCTTTGGTTCTCTTACCCGCAATCCGCTTACAAAAATATGGGACGGCAAGGCCGCAAAAAAGTTCAGACGGGAAGAAACGATCCTACTCGCGGAATGTCAAGATTGCCGCATAGCCTTTACATGCAGCCGCTGTCATGCCCTGGCCTATCTGGAAAGCGGGCAGTGGCGCGGCAAATCGCCCTCGTGTTGCGCCCGGACCAAGATGCTGGTTCCATAAATATTTTTATTGTAGCTTAATCGCGAATAACTTATACTTGAGTATAATTACTCACAATGCTGAGCAATTTGCATTATGCCTTGTAACATGCTTAAATGAATAGAATTACAAGATGTATAAAAGAACGATTAACGATTTGCTTTTAAAAAGATTACTGGAAAAAAGACAATTTATTCAGGTAATCTGCGGACCTCGGCAGGTCGGGAAAACGACATCAATCCGGATGGTCCTTGAGCCACCCGGCTGCAGATCATGCTTTCTTCGGCACAGTGGTTTAAAGGCGTCCAAACACAAAAGTGCCTTGACGAAAACGGAGCAATGCTCGCCAACGGCGGCGGCCTGATAGTCCTTGACGGAACCGGCAACGACCCCTGTACCGGTCTCGGCCGCGCGATTTTTAGAAACATTGTTGCTTCGGGAAAGCTTAAAAAAAAATAGCGGGCAGATAAATGGCGTCGCATCCATTGACAAGGGTATAGATTATTTCAGCACCGCGATCTTGAGCATTTTATAGTCGCTGCCGCCGTCGTCGTACTTGACCGACACCTTGGCAAAGTAAACGCCGTTGGCTACTTTGGCAAGGTTCCAGGCATACGTAAACGGCTGGTTGGCGGCAAGAGACTGCTTTACATACAGCACCGGTTTTTCCGCCATGCTGAAAAGCTGCAAAATGAGGGTTGCCGGCCTGGTTACAAAGACCTGAATATTGGATTGCCTGCCGTTTGCAGGATTGGGATAGCAAAAAGTCCCGTCGTTAAAATTAGCGGGATGCACGGTGGCGTCGAGCGCATAGGCGTATACATAGCCATTCATGGTAGCCGCAAAGAGCTTGCCCTGGGCCGCGGCGGGCGACGAAATAATATCCCCCTGTAAACTATCCTGCCAGAGTTTTTTTCCGGTGCGGGCATTAAATGCATAAAGCATGCCCCCGCCCCAACCGCAGAAAACCTTGTCGTGGGCGATTATGGGCGACGAATTGTAGCCGAGCGGAATAATTGGGCGGTAATCGGTAAAGCGCCAGATTTCGCTGCCGCTGAAAATATCGAGCGCCAGCAGGGTAAAGCGCGTCTGGGGCGTCAGGTTAAGATCGCCGCTCGAACCGGCCTGGCGCTGCACCACGAAAACGCGCCCCGAATCAAGGGCCACCGAGGAGGTCCGGATGGAATTGTCTTCGGGCACGAACGTCGCGGCGGCGCGCGCTGTTATTTTATGCAAACTATATTGCCCGGCCCAAGCCGCCCCCTGTTTTTGGTAATATTCCAGCCACTTTTTCCGCTGGAGCGGGTCCATACGCCTAAGATTATTAA
>JAQUMP010000206.1 GCA_028718065.1 Chitinivibrionales bacterium
TCGGCGGTTTTTTTATTCTGCCCGCAGCGCGGGCATGCTTGACGCAGGCGATTATTTTCGAGCAGGGCCGCGCGGCATGGTTCGCAGAGCCAGCGTTCATCCGGGGAACGCGGCCGGTCGCACACAATGCAGAGCGCCGGAAACACAAAATCGCGGCAGCGCGCCCCGCAGCGGCCGGCAATTTTAATGAGGGTCGGCATGGGGAAGCGCTATTGGGCCGGGGACGAATCTTCTTTGTAAACAAACCCTTTCAGCATGAGGCCCCCGAAAATAATCAGCATGATAATGCACACGATCTGGTTATGCGAGAGGGAAAAAAGCCGCTCCTGCGCGGTGTAAACGCGCGTAAAATCCACGAAAAAACGCAGGATTGCATACAACATACCGACCAGATAAAACTGGAACCCCCGGAAAATAGTCCTTTTGCCCAGGGCCAAAATCGCAAGACCCATGATTAGCCCGCCCAGCGACTCAATCAGTTGCGAAGGCATGAGCGCGGCGGCGCCGGCGTCGTGTTGAAAAGCGCCCGCGGGACTATCCAAGGGAAACGATACGCCGCAACCCCCTTTACCGGCGGGAGCGCCGTAGCAGCAACCATTTAAAAAGCAGCCGATACGGGTAAGAAAAACGCCGAAGGCGATGCTCGGCGCCGTAGCGTCGCCATAGGCCAGCAAGGACAATTTTTTAACCTTAAAATAGACCAGCGATGCGAGCAGGGCGCCTATGAATCCGCCGTACATTACCAGGCCGCCGATCCCCAGGTTCCCGCCGTGAAAAGGGTTTATGACCGCGCCCCAATTGCCCCGGAACTCTTCGGTATGCAAAAATACATAGTAAAGCCGCGCGCCGATGATGGCCGCTAAAATTATATAAAAACCCACGTCGGCGATAACGCTTGAGTCAAGGCCCATTTTTTTTGCGCGCCACGAGGCCAGCGCAATGCCGAACAGGAATGATAAGGCCAGCATGAAGCCGTAGGAGTGAATGGGAAAACCAAAAATTTTGAACAGGATTGGATGCATAATCTTTTTCCTAATGTTGATATTTAAGAAGTTTTTGTTGGGGGAAGTTTCCCCCTCGCTTCAACCGGCGCTTTGCGCCGTTTTCCGCTACCCCCTCAGCGGGGGCTCTGCCCCCGCAACGCCCCCAAAAAATACTATACTTTAATTCTTTTTTGTTAAATTTTTGCTTTTTTAAAAAATCCCCGTGCGTGCCCGTTAACAAGTGCAACATACTCGGCAAGAAGTTGTCGAACGGGCTACGCTGAAAAGACCAAAATAATTAGAAATCATGACCTTTAACGCGTGCATTCAATACAAACCCCAACAAAATCCCCAGGGAAATAGTAAAGGACCCGCCGTAGCTCAAAAAGGGCAGCGGCACGCCCACCACGGGCATGATGCCCAGCGTCATGGCAACGTTTACAAATACGTGAAAGGCGATGATGGCGGTGGAGCCCACGATGACGAGATTTACAAACCGGTTACGGACCGATTGCGTGGTCATGAAGCAGCGGAATATGACAAAGAAGAGCAGCGCCGCCACGGCGATGCAGCCGAAAAACCCGAATTGCTCGCCTAAAACCGAAAAAATAAAGTCGGTATGCTGCTCCGGCAAAAACGAAAGCCTGGTCTGGGTGCCTTGCAGATAGCCCTTGCCGAAAAGATAGCCGCTGCCGATCGCCACCTTGGATTGGATTACCTGATACCCGGCGCCGAAAGGGTCCTGGGCCGGGTTGATAAAGCTTATAATGCGCATTTTCTGGTAATCTTTTAAGAATGAATTCCAGATAAGGGTCGTAACGCCCGCCGTGAAAATGTTCGCGGCCACCACGCCGATCATCAGGAACATGGGCGGTCGCGATACGTAAAGAATAACGCACAGCACCACAAAAAATATGCCCCAGGGAATCGCCTCCCAGATGCCCAGCGATTTGGCCACGTGAAACGAAAGGATCAGCGGCATGGCCGAGAGCGCCAGCGAAATAAAAGGGGAAATTAAAAAGAATATTTCGAGCGTGGTAAGACCCGCCCAGAAAAACATGGGCAGCGCCATGGCGCAGAACACCAGCGCGCTCCCGAGGTCCGGCTGTTTTAAAACCAGCAGAAAAGGAACGCCGATTAATAACACCGGAACGATGAACGAAGAGATCCGCGAAAAGGTGACTTCCTTGTGGGCGAAATAGCGCGCGAGCGCAAGCAGCAGGCCGATTTTCGCAAACTCCGAGGGCTGGAGCTGAAATCCCGCCAGGTTGATCCAGCGGCCGGCGCCTTTGCTCACCACGCCCATGCCGAGCGCCGCTACCAGGAGCAGCAGCGAGCCGCCATAAAACAGATACGAAAAAGAATAAAAAAGTTTGGGCGGAATCGCTACCACCGCCAGGATAATCACAACGCCCATGATCACCCAGATTACTTGCTTGTTGGCAAGCCCCGCCAGCGGGCCGGACTCATGCAGGTGCGTGGCGCTGTAAACCAGGAAAATGCCGAATATCCACAGGCCGATGGAAATAAAAAAAAGCGGAAAATCAAAGGGGTCTTTTTTTTCGATGGTAAACATAGGTTCGCGTGCTTTCTAACCTCTCCTCATCACCCCGGTCCTTCGACTCCGCTCAGAACCACCCCTCTTCCCCTCTCCGAATCGGAGAAGGGGAAGAGGGGCAGGGGAGTTGGGGAGAGGTCAACAAATATATCTTACGGTTTCTTGCCGCCGCTGCTTGCCTTTTCCGCTTCCTTTTGGGCGGCCAGCATGGCAACCACCTGCTTGCCTTCGGGCTTATTGGCAAAATAATAACGGAAGATCTTGCCCGCAATCGGCGCGGCAATGGAGCCGCCGTGCCCGGCGTTTTCCACCACGACCCCGCAGGCGATGACAGGGTTTTGAATGGGCGCAATGGCGATGAATAGCGCATGCGTCAATTCGCCCTGCGGGTTCTGGGCGCTGCCCGTTTTGCCGCCCACGGGCACGCCCGGCACGGTGGCCTGGCCGCCGGTCCCGCCGATCTCTATGACTTTGGCCATGGCCTTTTGCATGACCCGTATGGTTTCGGCGCTTAAATTTATCTCGGTGCGCACCGTTGGTTTACTTGCGGTAACCACGATGCCGTCACGGTTGCGCACTTCCTTGAGCAAAAAGGGGCGATAAAGATATTTGGTGTTGCCGATGGCGCCGATCATGTCGGCGAGCTGGATCGGCGTGACCAGCTCGGTCTGGCCGATGGCCATATCCAGCACCAGCCCGTTTGTCCAGCGCCATCCCCGCGCCGCAAAGCGCTCATTATATTCCTTTTCCCCCGAAAGCCAGCCGGGCTTTTCGCCGGGGATATCGATTCCGGTAACGGGCCCGAGGCCGAGCCGCTGGGCGTAGGTATGCAGCGGTTCGTCGCCCACGCGCAGGCCGACCTGGTAAAAGTAAACGTTACACGATTGCTGGATGGCGCTCACCAGGTCAAGCGATCCGTGCCCGCCCGCCTTCCAGCAGTGGGCGATGCGCCGCCCGTAATGGTAAACGCCGTTGCACGAGGACGGCATGTGCGAATTTTCCTGCAGTTTGCCGATTGACAATCCGGCAATCGCGCTCACCAGCTTAAAACAAGACCCCGGCGGATAGGTGCCGGCGATGGCGCGGTTGTTAAGCGGCAGGTTGGGGTCGAGCGCCACCGTAGCCCAGTTCTTACTGCGCAAGCTTACCGAAAGGGAGAAAATGTTGGGGTCAACCGAGGGGCTGGAAAGCATCACCAGCACCTCGCCGCTGCGCGGGTCCATTACCACCACGCCGCCTTTGAGGGAATCGGGAAAAGCCTGATAGGCCACATGCTGCAGGTCGGCATCGAGGGTAAGATACACGTCGTCGCCGGCAAGGGGCGCGACGCGCGGCATGTTTTTAATGCGTCCCAGGCTTTTGCCGTACGCGTTCACCTCGATATATTCCTGCCCGTCCTTGCCGCGAAAGATGTCCTCGTAGCGGTGTTCTATCCCCGCTTTACCCATAAGATCGCCGTATTGATAACCGTGTTTTTTGAGCGAATCGAACTGGTCTTCGGGAATTTCGCTCATGTATCCGAGCGCGTGAAACGCCTCCGGCCCCATGGTGTATTCGCGCCGCGATTCGTTTTCCACGGAGATGCCGGGCAGTTCCATGGCGTGTTCCTCGATGATGCTGACCACGCTCATGGATATGTCTTCTTTAAGCCGCGTTTGGTCGAAGCGCCGGCCAAAGGCCTGGCGCATGCGCTGGACAAGGTCGGTGCTGTCGAAAAGGCGATCGCCGTTTTCCTCGCGGATGCTGCATAGTTTACGGATGATATCCTGGCGGCTCTTGAGTTTGTAGGGCAACACCGCGATCGAATAGGATGGCCGGTTGCGCACCAGGACCACGCCGTTGCGGTCGTAAATCAGGCCGCGCGGGGCCTTGATTACCTTGAGCTGCATCGCGTTTTCCTGGGAGAGGCGGATATTGAGCTGGCCCTGAATGATCTGCAGAAAAAAGAGGCGCAGAAAAAGCACCCCGAAAAAGCAGGCCACGGTCACGATCAGCACGATGCTTTTATGGTTACGCTCGAATTGTTCGTCTTGAATATGCAGTCCGACCGGCATGGACGGCCCTCGTTTAAGGCCCGGTGGTTATTGAATGGACGACGGTTTAAAAAAATATTCCCATATGTAAACAAGTGCCACGATCACCATGGAATAGAGGGTAAGGGGCAATGTTTTAAAAAGAATTTCGGAAAAAAGCGTAACTTGCGAAATATGGTTCTTGATAAGCACGACTTCGCTCACGGTGATGTCGTGCACCATGAAGGCCAGCACCAGAATGACCATTTTAAAGACCGGGTCGGTGCGCATGACGCGAACGTTGAACAGGCCGATAAAAAAACCGGTCACGGAAGCCCCGAGTGCGTTCTGCCCTAAAAGCTGGGTGGCATAGAGGTCTTGCCCAAGGCCGGTAAAAAACCCCACGATGGTCGCCGGCAGGCAGCCAAAACGCATGGCGAACAAAAAGAGCGCAATCAACACCAGGTCCGGATGCACCCCGCCGATCGCGAAAGTCTGGATGAATGCCGTTTGTAAAACAAAGCTCGCGGCAAAAAGCGCGAACCAGCGCAGGATGTCGGTAATCATGGTTTGCGTCCTAAGGAATCCAGTTCCTGGCGGAACGATGCCCATTGCGGCGCCAGGCGCAGCGCGCAGACATCTTCCAGATAGTCAAAATCCACGGCCGGTTTAATAAATACTTTTTTAAAAAGCGGATCGTTGCGGTCGGTTATCTGCGCCACCCGCCCCAGCAACAGCCCCGGCGGATAAATCCCGCCCAGCCCCGAGGTTACCACCGTATCGCCCGGGGCGACGTCGGCATGCGTGCGGCAGCGCATGAAAAAATCCCGTCCGTTTTCGGTTTCAAAAATGCCCACCACCCGGCCGCGGGCGATCATGACGCTGATGCGGCTGCTGGGATCGGTTACCAGTTGCACCAGGCTTAAATGCGAAAAAACCGCGATGGTGCGCCCCACCACGCCCGAAACATTGACAATAGGCATATAGGCCTGTAATTTTTTATCGGTCCCGCCGGTTACGACGATGCTGCGGCACGGATACGCCGGATCGCGCCCCACCACCCGCGCCGGGACCAGCGCGTAGGGGAAGGTGCTTTCAAAATTAACCAGCTCGTGCAGGCGCACGTTCTCGCGCGCGGCCTCGCGCAGGCCCATGACCTCGGTTGTCAAGGCGGTGACCTGGCGCGTAAGCCGTTTGTTTTCCGCGAAAATATTGCGGACGCGGTTGGCCTGGAGCAATACCAACTGAAAAGGGTAGAACACCGTAAACGTCAAGGCGCGCGCGACGCTCAGCTGCATCGGGCGGGGCGCGTTAATCATCCAGAGCGAAAGCATGACCGTGATCGCCAGGGTGGTAATGGTGCGGTGCTGGAGGAGAAAGCGGAAAATCCACTGCATGGTTGTATTCGCCCGTCAAAGCCGCTCTCCGGCAAAAATCAGCGCCGGCCGCGCCGCGCGTTGCTCATGAGTACGGGCCGATAGGTGTCTAAGTTCTCAATGATCTTAAGCGCGCCGCGCGCCACGCAGGTGAGCGGATCGTCGATCACGTTCACCGGCAGGTTGGTTTCCTGGCGCAGCCGTTCGTCAAGCCCGCGCAGGAGCGAGCTGCCGCCCGTCATGATTATTCCTTTGTCAAGAATATCGGCGGAAAGCTCCGGCGGCGTCTGTTCCAGCGCCTGCTTTACGGCCTCCACGATGGTGGAGATGGGCTCGTTCAGGGCGTCGCGGATTTCGGTTGACGTAATGCGCAGCGTCTTGGGAATGCCCGCCACCAGGTCGCGCCCCTTTACTTCCATTTCCAGCTCGTCTTCCAGCGGGAAGGCCGAGCCGATCTGGATTTTTATCTGCTCGGCGGTGCTCTCGCCCACGAGCAGGTTGTAGGTTTTTTTAAGGTAGCTCACCACGGCCTCGTCCATTTCATCGCCGCCCACGCGCACCGACATGTCGCACAC
>JAQUMP010000207.1 GCA_028718065.1 Chitinivibrionales bacterium
GTTGGGTTTGTTGGAACCCTCCTCCACCCGCTCGGAGACCAGCAGAATGGGAATAAAAGGCTGGATGGCGTAAAGATCGAACATCTCCATGCGTAAAGCGGAAATGGAATTAAGCACCGGCATGGCGCCGTTGGCTTTTTTGGGGTCGTACGCTTTAAGCCCGGCCTCGGCCAGCGTTGGGTCCGGCGTGTCGATGGAGAGCGGTTTGGATGTTACCTGCTGGATGCGCCTCACCAGGTCGGCCATAAACTCCGGCGGGCGCCGCCCCACGTTTACATCCACGCAATAGGCGCCCTTATCGCTCTGGGTTTTGGCAAGCTCAACAATGCCGTCTAAGTTGCCTGCCTCGTAGAGCGCATGGGTGGAGGGAACGGAATCGTTGATTGATTCGGCGATAATGCGCAAGCCTGCGATGGCCATAAGATGCTCCTTTATGTCAAGAAATAAATGGAATTACATTCATGTAGAGACGTAGCGCGCTACGTCTCTAGAAAAAATTAACCGTTTTTTAAAACAGCCCTGTTACCTTGCCCGTTTCCACATTTACATCTACCCGGCGGAAAGCCGGGTCGGAGGCCGTGCCGGGCATGAGCGTAATGGTCCCCGCCACGGGCACGATAAATTCCGCGCCGCGATACGTAAGGATGTCGCGCACACGCAGCTTCCATCCCTTGGGCACGCCTTTACGATTGGGATCATCCGAAAGCGAGAGCTGCGTCTTGACCATGCAGAGTCCCATGGCGGAAAGCTCCGGGTCTTTATCGATGCGTTTGGCCTTTTCGGCCGCTTCGGGCGTAAGCTCCGCGCCGTCGGCGCCGTACACGTTTTTGGCGATCTGTTCGATACGCGTGATCAGCGGGGCCTTGATATCGTAAAGGTATTTAAAGTCATTGGGCTCGTTGCATGCGTCAATTACGGCGTCGGCCAGCTCCAGAGCGCCTTCGCCGCCCTTTTCCCAGTGCTTGGAAAGGGCCACGCGCGCGCCCGAAGCTTCGGCGATGCGGCGCACCGCGGCCACTTCGTTTTTGGTATCGGAGCTGAAGGCGTTGATGCACACCACCGGGTTAATGCCCGACTTCTTGATAATGCCGATATGATGCAGCAGGTTTTCGCAGCCGGCTTCCACCCAACCCACGTTCTCTTGGGCATATTCTTTGGGCATGGGTTTGCCGGGCACCGGGATGGGCGCGCCGCCGTGGCACTTGAGCGCGCGGATGGTGGCCACCACCACGGCCGCGTTCGGTTTACAACCGCTAAAGCGGCACTTGAGGTCGCAGAATTTTTCAAAGCCGATGTCCGCGGCAAAGCCGGATTCGGTAACGTGATAGTCGCCGAGCTTAAGGCCGATGCGGTCGGCGATAATGGACGATTGACCGATGGCAATGTTGGCGAACGGCCCCGCGTGCACTAAAACGGGCTGGCCTTCAATGGTCTGCAGGAGGTTTGGATTAATGGCCTCGGCCATCCAGGCCGTCATGGCGCCATCGACGCCCAGGTCGGCGGTGGTAACCGGCGCGCCCTCTTTACTATAGGCAACAACGATTTTGCCCATGCGCTGCCGCAGGTCTTTAATATCGCGCGCCACCGCCAGAATCGCCATGACTTCCGAGGAAACCGCGATGGCGAATTTGCTCTGCATTAAAAAACCGTCCATCTTGCCGCCGATGCCGATGACGATATTGCGCAGCGCTTGTGCGCAAAAGTCAATAACCCATCCTATTTCAACCTGGTTGGGATCTATGTCAAGCCGCTTAAGGCCGATTTCGGCCAATTTTTTATCGGTATAGTTGCGCTCGTGCTGCATGCGTGCGGTAAGCGCTACCATAGCCAGGTTATGCGCGTTTATAACGGCATTAATGTCGCCGGTGAGACCGAGCGAAAAGGGCGTAAGCGGTATGCACTGCGAGAGGCCGCCGCCGGCAGCCGACCCTTTTATATTCATGGTCGGGCCGCCCGAAGGCTGGCGAATGGCCGCGATCACTTTTTTGCCGCGTTTGCCCAAACCCTCGGTGAGCCCCATGGTGGTGGTGGATTTGCCTTCGCCCAGCGGCGTAGGCGTAATGGCCGTAACATCGATATATTTGCCGTCGGGTTTGCCGCTCATGCGCGAGAGGATCGATTGAAAATCGAGTTTGGCCACATAGTGGCCGTGCGGCAACAATTCTTTTTTGTCAAGACCGAGTTCTTCGCCAAGCTGGGCCACGGTTTTCATATGGGCTTCCGCGTCTTCGGCGATTTTCCAGTCCGGGTTTTTCGTAGGATCAAGCGACATCAGGTCCTCCTTGCTATGATCATTCACGGTGTTGGTTCATAGGCATTCGGGCATATTCATTAAAACGAGGTTTTTAAAATAATAGATGGAGCGGGCCGAATACATCTTTAGGCTATAATATGGCTAAAGCTTAATAAATGGCGGCATTGTGGATAAAAAAGTAGAAATTATGGGACCGCAATTATATTTTAGGAAGAAATTTAAGGCTTGGAGCATCCGATGAATCCCCATGGAAAAACCGAAAATGCTTTGCCCGAAGTCTTGACCGGCAATAGTGAGGCGGAGTTTATAACTTCTATTATTGCACCCTACCGTGACATGCCGGGAGCGCTTATTCCGCTGTTGCAGGCCGTTCAGCAAAAATTCGGTTATTTATCGGACAACGCCCTGCGCAGTGTGAGCGACGGCCTGGGCCTGCCGCTTGCCAAGGTTTTCGGCGTGGTAACGTTCTACTCTTTTTTCTCCCGCGTTCCGCGGGGAAAATTCCTTATCCGCGTCTGCCTGGGAACGGCCTGCTATGTGCTGGGCGCCGCCGATGTTCTGGATTGTTTACAAAAGGAACTTGAGATCGGCGTCGGCCAGACCACCTCCGACGGCATCTTTACCCTCGACGTGGGGCGCTGTTTTGGGGCCTGCGGATTGGCGCCGGTTATTATGATTAACGACACCGTGCACCAGCAGGTGCGGCCGTCGCAGGTGCCTAAAATTCTGGCCGGCTATCGCAAATCGCTCCTTTCCGCCCTTGAGAATGGCCAATGAAAAACAGCGTGCCCAAGATCGCAACCAGAGCGGACCTGGACCGCGTCCGCGACGCCGCTCGCAGTGCACCGGACAAGGACGTGCGGGAAAAAATACTTGTTTGCACCGGCGGCGGCTGCATGGCCGCAGGCGCCAAGGCGATAAAAACCGCGCTTACCGGGGAACTCAAAAAGCAGGGTCTGGAAAAAGAGGTCGCTCTGGTTGAAACCGGCTGTCTTGGGCCGTGCGTGGTCGGGCCGGTTCTTGTCATGAGTAAAGAGCGTGTTTTTTATCAGGGCGTGGCGCCCGCGGATGCCGCCGAGATTGTGCAGGAGCATATTGTAAAGGGCCGGATTATCGAGCGGCTCGCCTGGAAAGAGGGACCGCATAAAACGCCGCTACCTTTGCAAGCGGAAATCCCGTTTTTCAAACGTCAAACTAAAATCGTACTGCGCAACTGCGGCGTAATCGATCCCAACAGTATCGACGATTACATCGGCCACGATGGTTATCAGGCCGTCGCGCAAGCGCTTTTTTCCATGACGCCCGAAACCGTGATCGAAGAAATGAAAAAATCGGGACTGCGCGGACGCGGCGGGGCAGGTTTTCCGACTCATTTAAAATGGGCCATGGCGCGGAAAAGTCCGGGTGAGGTCAAATACATTTTGTGTAATGCCGACGAGGGTGATCCGGGCGCCTTCATGGACCGCAGCGTCCTGGAGGGCGATCCGCATGCGGTAATCGAAGGCATGCTCATCGGCGGCTATGCCATCGGCGCACACCAGGGCTACGTTTACGTGCGCGCGGAGTATCCCCTGGCGGTCGAACGTTTGCAAAGGGCAATCGAGGCGGCCTCCGAGCGCGGCCTGCTGGGAGAAAACATTTTAGGTTCGGGCTTTAACTTTGCGCTCGAAATCCGTAAGGGCTCCGGCGCCTTTGTCTGCGGCGAAGAGACCGCGCTTATGGCCTCGATCGAAGGCAATCGCGGGGAGCCGCGTCCGCGACCACCCTACCCCGCGCTGAAAGGCCTCTGGCGCCGGCCGACGGTGCTTAACAATGTAGAAACATTCGCCAATGTGCCTTTTATAATCGCCCGCGGCGGCGCGGCATATTCCGCGCTCGGCACCGAGCGCAGCAAGGGCAGCAAGGTCTTTGCATTGGCCGGCGCGATTACTATTTCGGGGCTGGTGGAGGTGCCGGTCGGAACGCCACTGGAGGACCTTATTTATGAAATCGGGGGCGGCATAAAGGGCGGCAGGAATTTTAAGGCCGCGCAGATCGGCGGGCCCTCGGGCGGCTGCATCCCGCGCGAGCACATTGCCGTACCGCTGGATTACGAATCGCTCAACGCCCTCGGCGCCATCATGGGGTCGGGCGGATTGGTGGTTATGGACGAAAGCGCCTGCATGGTTGACGTGGCCCGTTTTTTTATGGAATTCGTGCAGGAAGAATCCTGCGGCAAGTGCGTGCCCTGCCGTGAAGGCACCAAACGCATGCTTGACATTCTCAACAAGATCTGCGCGGGCGACGGCTGTCCGGAAGACCTGGCGCTCTTGCAGGAGTTGGGCGGTCAAATCAAGGCGGCCTCGCTCTGCGGACTCGGACAAACGGCCCCCAATCCGGTCTTGTCCACCATGCGCCACTTTCGTGACGAATACGAGGCGCACATCGTGCACAAGCGTTGCCCGGCGGGCGTGTGCGCGGCCCTGCTCGTGTACAGTATTACCGACGCCTGCACCGGCTGCGGCGCTTGCAAACGGGCCTGTCCGAGCGCAGCGATTGCCGGCAGCGCAAAGGTAAAGCACATCATCGATCCGGCGCTCTGCATCCGTTGCGGCGCCTGCTTTAAGGCATGCAAGTTCGGGGCTGTGCTGAAAGCGTGAGAGGAATTATTAATTTACAAAAGGATATGCAATCCATGATTCTAACCATCAACGGCATTACCGTGGAAGCACAAACCGGGCAAACCATTTTGCAGGCCGCCCGTACGCACGGCATTTTTATTCCGACGCTCTGCTATCATAGCCAGACCGGGCCGACCGGCAAGTGCCGTATGTGCTTAGTCGAAGTCGTGGGCATGCGCGGGTTGCAAACGTCTTGCACGATCGAAGTCGCCGAGGGCATGGTCGTGACCACCGAGTCCGAGGCGCTTACGGCCGCGCGGCGCCTGGTGGTTGATTTGTTGCTTGCTTCCGGTAAGCACGACTGCTTGTCGTGCGAAAAGAGCGGCGCCTGCGAATTGCAGGACGCGGCCTATCGGCTTGGTATCGAACGTCCCTCGTTTCCGGTGGAAGAGGTTGAGCCTACGGACGAATCCTCCGAGTTCGTTTATTTCGAGCGTCAAAAATGCATTAAATGCGGCCGCTGCATCGCGGGCTGCAATGCCGTGGTTGTCAACGAAGTGCTCGATTTCGCCCATCGCGGGGCCGAAACCAAGGTCGTTTGCGACAACGATGTACCCATGGCCGAATCCACCTGCGTGCAGTGCGGCCAGTGCGTACAATTATGCCCCACCGGCGCGCTCATCGACAAAAAAGCGCGCGGCAAGGGCCGGGTCTGGGAGCTTGACAAAGTAAATACGACCTGCCCCTACTGCGGCGTGGGCTGCCAGATGACGCTGCTCGTCGACCGGGGCCGAAACCGCATCGCGCGCGTCACCGCGCGCCAGGTCGCGCCCAACCGGGGCACGCTTTGCGTAAAGGGACGCTACGCCTATGAATTTCCTTCCAGCCCCAATCGTTTAACGCATCCCCAGGTCCGCAAAAACGGCCGGCTGGAGAATGTTTCCTGGGACGAGGCGCTTGACTATACGGCAGATCGCATAAAAACGATCGTGCAGCGCGATGGGCCCGACGTATTCTCGGCCTTCGGCTCCGGCCGCATCACCAACGAAAACAATTACGCCATTCAAAAATTCACCCGCGCCGTGATCGGAACAAATAATGTCGATCATTGCGCCCGAACCTGACACGCTCCCACGGTGGCCGGTCTGGCCGCCACATTCGGAAGCGGTGCGATGACCAACTCAATCGGCGAACTTGAAGACGCCAGGGTGATCTTTGTCATCGGCTCCAATACCACGGAAGCCCATCCGGTTATTTCCTATTATATGAAACGGGCGGTCAAAAAAGGGGCCATCCTTATTGTAAACGATCCCCGCACGATCGACCTCACGCGCTGGGCCACGCTGCACGTGCGCCACAAGGTCGGCTCGGATGTCGCCTATATCAACGGCCTCATGAACGAAATATTCAAAAACGGCTGGGCCGATGAGGAGTTTCTTAAAAACAATACCGAAAACCCGGACGATATCCGTAAAGCCGTGGAGGATTATCCGTTAGAAAAAGCCTCGCAAATCTGCGGTGTTTCGATTGAAACCATGAAAAAGGTGGCCCGCATTCTCGGCGAAGCCGAATCCGCCAGCGTCTGTTACACCCTGGGAATTACGGAACATATTTGCGGCACCGACAACGTCAAGAC
>JAQUMP010000208.1 GCA_028718065.1 Chitinivibrionales bacterium
CTGGCCGATGCGGTTTTCGATAAGGTTTTCCAGCCCGATAAAGGCACCGCCGCAGATAAAAAGAATGTCGCGCGTGTTAATGGAAACCAGCGGCTGCTCCGGGTGCTTGCGGCCGCCCTTGGGCGGAACATTGGCGATGGTGCCTTCCAGGATTTTAAGCAGCGCCTGCTGGACGCCTTCGCCGGATACGTCGCGCGTGATGGAAGGGTTGGGCGATTTACGGGAGATTTTATCGAATTCATCGATATAAATAATACCGCGCTCGGCCTTGGTCGGCTCGTAGTTTGCCACCTGTAAAAGGCGCACCAGCATGTTTTCCACGTCTTCGCCCACGTAACCGGCTTCGGTATAGACCGTGGCGTCTACGATGGTAAATGGAACCTTAAGCATCTTGGCAAGGGTTTGCGCAATAAGAGTTTTGCCCGTTCCGGTCGGACCGATGAGCAGGATATTGCTTTTGTCAAGTTCAACGCCGTCGTCGCCCGCGCCCGGCGCGCTGCGCGAAAGAATGCGCTTAAAATGGTTGTAGGCCGCCACGCACACGCCTTTTTTTACATCGTCCTGGCCGATCACGTATTGGTCGATAAAGGCCTTCATGGTGGCCGGCGTGGGCAGGTTTTCCAGGCGTAAATCGGTCGGCATCGCCGACCGGTCTTCGCGCAGGATCTCGTTGCACATTTCCACGCATTCGTTGCAGATATGCACCGAGGGGCCCGTTATGAGCTTGGCGACCGTATCGGCGCCTTTGCCGCAAAACGAACACTTGATCCCGGGATAGCGGGCGCGATTATTCATAGGCTATGGACGCTCCGTAAGAATTTCGTCGATAATGCCGTACTGTTTGGATTCCTCGGCCTCCATAAAAAAATTGCGGTCCGTATCCTTGCGGATCACCGAGACGTCCTGGCCGGTATGCTTGACCAATATCTGGTTGAGCGTTTCTTTAATACGCATGATTTCCTTGGCGTGGATGGCGATGTCCGAGGCCTGCCCGCCCGCGCCGCCCAACGGCTGATGCAACATGATACGCGAGTGCGGCAGGGCGTAACGCTTGCCCTTGCTGCCGGCCGCCAGCAGAATGGCAGCCATGCTGGCAGCTTGACCGATGCAAATCGTGCTCACGTCCGGCTTAATGTACTGGATGGTGTCGTAGATCGCCAGCCCCGCCGAAACATAGCCGCCCGGCGAATTAATATAGATGGTAATGTCTTTGTCCGGATCGTCGTATTCCAGGAAAATGAGCTGCGCCATGATGACATCGGCGGCGGTATCGTCGATATCGGTTCCCAGAAAAATAATGCGCTCTTTAAGCAAGCGGGAGTAAATATCATACGACCGCTCTCCGCGCCCGGTTTGCTCAACGACAATAGGAATTAAAGCCATAATAATTATTTACCTTTTTAGAGTTGTTTTTGGATTATTTACCGATGCTACACTCCCCTCTTGTGTTCCCCCCTTTGTAAGGAGGGAAATAAAGGGGGGTATTATTTTTAATGCATAACATCACTACTTATTTACAATACGGTCAAACTCTTTTTTTCTGTTATTTTTTTTCTTCTTTTTCTACCGAGCCCGTTTCGCCGATCAGAAAATCGAGCGTTTTTTGTTCGCGCAGGTCGGCCCGGATGCGGTTGGTGGTGCCGTTGCGCCGCAGAATGTCTTTAAGCTCCTCAAAGGGCCGCTGATACAATTGTGCCATTTTAAGGATTTCCTTATCAACTTCTTCCTGCGTGGCCTTGATATTCTCCTTTGCGGCGATAAAATCGATGATGCGATAGCGCTTTATGGCCTGAATTGCAGCACCGTGGTATCGGGCCTCGAATTCCTCGCGTGAAGGAGCGGCCTCGCCCGGTTTGCGGTAGCGCGCCGAATCCTCCAGGGCTGCGTCGACGTACTGCTGAATGCGCGCCGGAGGAACGGTAAAATCATTGTCCTTTATCAAGGTCTCGATGGCTTTGGAATAGGCCTCGTTCTTGGCCTGCTCCAGGGCGCGCGTAACCAGCTCCTTTTCCAGGTTTTCCCGCAAGGCATCGACCCCCGCAAAATCGCCGATTTTCTTGATGAATTCTTCGTTGACTTCCGGTAATATTTTTTCCTGCACTTTGGTGAGCTTTACCGTAAAGGTCCCGTTTTTGCCGGCCAGCGGCGCCATTTCGTAATCCTTGGGGAATTTTACCGAAATCTCAAAAACCTCCCCCGCGCGGCGGCCGGTAAGGCCCTTTTCAAAATCCTTGTTTTTGCCGGTACCTAACTCTATGGGATATTGCGGATTGGTAAAATCCTTGCGCGCTTCGCCGTCGATGGCGACTTCCTGATATTCAAAAAGCACATGGTCGCCTTTTTTGCTTTCGCGCTCTACGTCGTTAAATTGGGCCAGCCGGTTGCGTAAATCTTCCAGCGCTTCGTCGACATCCGAAGATTTAATTTTCTTGGGTGACAGTTTGATTTTAAGCTTGTTGTAGCCTTCGATATTTATGGGAGGATCGATTTCGGTTTCGATGGCGAAGGAGACCGGCTGCCCGTCGTCGACCTTTAAATCCTTGACCGTGCCGCGGCTGATTGGATTGATGTTGTTTTCTTTACATCCGGTTTCAAACGATTTCTGGACCAGATCTTCGACCACCTCCGCCCGAATGGCGCTGCCGAACCGGCTTTTAATAAGAGGAATGGGCACTTTCCCTTCGCGAAAACCGGGGAGTCGCAACTCTTTGCGGAATTTGGTGACGCGATCATCAAAAGCCGTTTCGACTTCGTCCTGGGGAATTTCTACCTGCAAAACTCTTTTCCATGCTTCGGGCTCTAAAACCTGGGTTTTCAAAAAATAGTCCTTCCGCTATACCGGCATCAGGCCGGATTTGTAGAAAATTACGTGTTATTCGAGGACTTTGCGAGGAGCGGGGTTCGAACCCGCACCCCTTTCGGGACTAGGTCCTAAGCCTAGCGCGTATGCCAACTCCGCCATCCTCGCGTCATGAAACAATACAAAATAGATTATTCTTGGGCTGAATTCAATCCACTAAAAAAAAGTGGTCGCGGAGCGCTATTTGCTTAAATTCTCCAGATAGGCCTTGGTAAAAATCTTGTCGTCGAGTTTGTCGGTGGATATTCCCGTAATTTCCATGATCGTTTTGTTGCCTTTTTCAAATTCATCGATAAACATCTGCTTGACCGGCACGAATTTGCCGTTGATCTGGGTGTATTTAAGGTAATAGGCGGTCGCCATGAGCGTGCCCGAGAGCGCAAAATCTTCTTCCTTGAGCAGCAGGAAATTGTCCGTGCGCACCCAAAAAGTTTTATGGGGATAGTCCACGTCGTTAATGATCGCCTTGACCTTGAATTTGTAAACTGGCATCTGGCCGAGCTTTTCCTGGCCGATGCTGTCCTTGCCCGCCGGATCCTTGACGCCGGTGAATTTCCGGGTAAGATCCTTGTATTCAAAATCATCGCCCTTGGCGTCGGACCCGGCGATGTTTTCGTCGCGGTTGACATGTTGGAAGGTGCGGGTGTTGCGGCGATACATCCAGAAGTTGTCCTCCACCCGCAAATAGCCGTTGCCTTTTTCGGATTCCGGTTCCGTCATGGCGATCATGAAGGCGTTGTCTTTATCGCGGCGATAATAGAGCATGGAAAAATTTTTAACGCCCTGACCCGCCTTTTGCTGGGTAAGCGCGACCGTGGCGTGCGCGTCGCTGGTCATCTTATAATTGGCTTCGATTTTTTTTAAAATTTCTTCGATGCTAACGGAAGGTTGGGCAAAGAGCGACGTTGCGGCTGCAAATAAAATCAAAACAGAAATTGATTTAACCATTAACGAACCCCTATCGCATTGGTTTCGGTGCGTAGAGACGTAGCGCGCTACGTCTCTACTACATTCTACGTCTCTACAACAAAACCATCTTGAAAACATTTTTATATTATTCATAATGCCTGAGCGCCGCCGCCGCGGATAGTTTGGCCGCGCGGCGCGCGGGGAAATAAGCCGTGCCCACCGATATGGCAAGAATCAGGAGAATGTCAAAGATTATATCCACGGCCGCAGGTTTAAAATTAAGATGGTTGTTTACCAGCAACATACTCATGGGGTTGTCCTGCATGTTAATGGGCACCAGTGAGAAAATCCCTATCAGCGCAAAAGCCAGGACCACGCCGGTGAGCGAAGCAAAAAGGGCCAGAAAAAAGGTCTCCAGCAGAAACGAATTGCGCACATCGTTTTTTTGCATGCCGATCGCCCTGACGGTGCCGATTTCCCGTGTGCGCTCCCGGATGGTCATGCGCAGGGTGTTAATAACGCCGATCAGGATGATAAAAAAGAGCACCATAACGGCCGAGAAGGTAATCATGTTCAGGGCGCCTTCGAGCTGCAACACGGCGCTGGCGCTCTCATACATGGATTGAACGTTTACGGCGACGCCTTTAAATTTTGATTTCCCGAGCTCGCGCACCTGCTTGGTAGCATCGTCGGTTGTCCGGGAGCGCTTTAAAAGCATCCATTCCGGATCGAACGCGGCATAATAAACGTCGCTCTTTGCCGGCAGATAGGCGCCCGGATAGTGGGCGCGGGCGTCTTGCGGCCAATGATAGTAATATCCCGCATAAAATTCTTTTTCATTGACAAAAACAACATTGCCACGCATGGCATTGAGCGGTTTTACGATCGCCTTGATCGGGTATTTCATGGAAACCATTTGAGTGTCGTATTTGGCTTTATAGGTGACCGTGCAAGTGTCCCCAGGCATTACCCCCAGCGCCGCGGCGAGCGATTCAACCATGCAAACACCCTCCTTGCCGAAGGCCGCGACCGAGTCACCCAGGACAATTGCAAAGTTTTTCATCAGGATTTTTTTGGCGGCGGTATCGGCGCGCAAACCCAGAACCGAAACCATAGCGCTTTTATTATGAACGTCCGCTTTCCCAAAAATCACCGCGGTTGAAGGTTCCAGAACCGCATGCAGCCTGTCCGCGTCCTTGGCGGCCATTTTTTTGGCGTTTTTTATTCGCAGGTAGAGCTGGGCAATATCGTGCGGGCCGTAGCCAAGCAAGCGTTTTAAGGTCTGGACCTCCAGAAACACGGGCGCGGCCATGAACGAGTTCGCCGGCTTAAAAATGGCGACCACGGTCAGGCGCGCCGCCTGCGATTGGCCGTCGATATCGGTAAACCGGACGCGAATGATATCGCCTTTTTTAACGTTGAGGTATTTTGCCTTCGACTCGGAAACCGCGACCGGATTTTCGGCGCCCGACTTGGCCAGGTCAAGAAAATCACCATCGACCATTTTAAAATTCTGTTTGTATTCTTCCTGCTCTTTTTTTAGCTCCTCCTTGGAAATGGCAATGCCCATGGCGCGGTCGAGATCGACCCCAACCATAATAACATTATCGGCCTTGCCGTTGCCTATGGCGCGCGTCAGGACGCCGATGGCTTCCTGGATCTGGGTGATGTCGGGGAGCTCTTTCTTGACAAGCTCGACAATGCGGTCGCCGTCGCGGAAAACCTGCTTGTAGAGATTGCTGCCTTCGGTAAACGATATGTTGACGTGCCCGGCGACATACGCCACGATTTTATTAAACAGCACATCCGAAATCCCATGCGAAAAGGAATTGGCCAGCACCAGGATCATGGTGCCGAATGCCATGGCGATCCCCAGCAGGATATTGCGGCGTTTCTGCCTGAGCAGATTACGCAGGCTTATGAGCACGATAACGGGCATTCCAAACTCCTTGCATCCCTTAATCCCGCGCAATCGCATCAAGCGGTCGAATGCCGCGGGCGACTTTGGTGGGATATAATACGGCGATCAGCGTGACCACCGCAAGCTGAAAAACGACCAGCGCGATATCGGCCAAAGAGAGCAGCGGGCGGAACGTATCGCCGCCGTACAGCAGTTGCACCATATCGTTGTCCGAGGTAATGTTGAGCCGGGCCAGTATGTTTACAAGCACAACACCGCAAATAATCCCGATGCCGCCGAATAAAAACGAGAGCACCGCGGTTTCGCTCACGAACATCATGCTGATAAAACTTTTTTTGGCCCCCACGGCGCGCATCATGCCGATTTCGGTGGTGCGTTCCAGCGCCGCCATGGAAAGGGTGTTCACGATAATAATGATGGCGACAAAAAACAGGAAACTGACAAAAACAAACAGGGCCCCCTTAATAAGGGCGGTCATGCTGCCGAGCGGCCCGATGGATTTTTGCCAGCTCACGGCGCGCGCATTTAAATGCGCCGTGGCAAGCGCGCTGTTAAGTTTTATTAGGCCCTCGTTAAGTTTTTCACCGGGCTTTAAAAAAACCAGCACCATATTATAGGTGCCGGCGTCGATATCCACCGGGGCAGCCGGCGGTTTGGCGGTATCGGTCTTGATAATCAGTTTTTCCTGCCGCTTGGATTTACCCGTGGGCACGAACAGCGAATCCGGAGCAAAAAGGTCGTCCAGATTATTGTTATCCATTGTCAAGAGCGTCTTTTCGGCCGCGGACACGGTCCCGGT
>JAQUMP010000209.1 GCA_028718065.1 Chitinivibrionales bacterium
CTTTACTTTTGATAAAGTATACTTCCGATTAAAGAACATAAAATAATATTTTATTTTAATATATTTTTCATTTAATATTATTTCTTTAGGAAAGGACATTAGAACAAAACAAGCAATTCTTTCAAAAACAACAAATCCAGCAAGCATCGGCAAATAATCAGATCGAATTGGTTTGTTCTGAAATATTTGTATAATTATTCCGCTGAATATTCCGATTGAAATTAGCGGTAGCCAAAGATAGCCCAAATAGGTAATTCCGCACCAAATGATTGTAATAAACATATTCTTTAATATTATTTTCATTTCTTATTATACCTGCTAACGTCTATTAGACAGTAATAGGAATATTTAATATGTGTGTTTGGTATGTAATAAATATTATATTAAATGATATATTGAATATAACGACTACCGGCATTTGTAGAGAGGCAAAGAATGTCGACCATCCCTTCCAGCAACTTCTGGATTGAATATAAAAGTACATTAAGTAAATTAAATATCTCTGAAAATAATAGCAAATATTATGTCCGATGGATAAAACAGTTCGAGCTGTTCTTAAATGGTGTACCCATCGGCCAGGCATCGTTGGAAATGATCCAGGCGTTTATAACGGAATTGAAAAAAGAAGGCATTTACAAAGATTGGCATATAGAACAGGCCAGAAGCGCCCTGAAAATCCTTTATAGGGACCATTTGAGCATCAAACCGTCGGTTTCCGGATCTGTGAATCCCACAGCGAGCGCATTCCTCGGAGCTTGCTCCGGAGGTAGCGAGCGGCTCAGAAAAGTAATTTCCATGGGAAAAGAAGATTCCCAGAAGCTTGTTTCGGGGAGCTTTAATCCGGAGATGTTCAAAGATTCCATAAAAGATCCCAAACAACTGCAAAACTTGCATGGCGATCTTATCAAACGCATGGAATCGGAAATTCACATCCGTCATTATTCCATTCGCACCGAAACGGCCTATATAACATGGGTCAAACGATTTTTGGAATTTAACAACCTTAAAGACCCGAAAGAACTCCAAGCGCCGCAGATTAAAAAATATCTGGATTTTCTGGCCGAAGAACGCAATGTGGCGTCGGCGACCCAAAACCAGGCCATTAACGCCCTGGTGTTCCTTTATACCCAGGTGCTGAAGCTGGACCCCGGCAACTTTGATGATTTTAATAGGGCAAAAAAACCGGTCCTGGTGCCGACGGTATTGACAAAAAACGAAATCAACAAGCTATTTGACAAGCTGGACGGCGCTTTTTATGTAATGGCCGGCTTGCTTTATGGCAGTGGATTGCGCCTGATGGAATGCATCCGGCTGCGTATTAAAGATGTTGATTTTGAAGCCCGGCAGATTACGATCCGCAATGGAAAAGGCGCGAAAGACCGAGTGACCATGCTGGCGGAACGCTTTGTAGAACCGCTCAGACAACAGGTTGAGGAGGCGCGGAAAATATTCAAGGACGATACCGCCCACAATGTCCCCTGCGTTTTTGTTTCGCCGGCGCTTGAACGCAAAAACCCCAAAGCAGCCGGAGAATGGATCTGGCAATATGTGTTTCCGTCAATCAGACTCTCGGTTGATCCCCGGACACGCCAGGTGCGACGGCACCACTTTTTTCCGGATGTGTTGCAGCGACATATTCGGGAGGCGGCGATTAAAGCGGGTATTGCCAAACGGGTAGGCTGCCACACGCTGCGCCACTCCTTTGCCACACATTTATTGGAAAACGGGAGCGATATCCGCACGGTGCAGGAACTTTTAGGGCATAGCGATGTGGCTACAACCATGATTTATACCCACGTCCTTAACAAACCGGGATTGGTGGTTCACAGTCCCGCGGACTTTTAATTAACAAGTTTACAGTTTACAGTTCTCAGTTCTCAGTTTTCAGTTCTGAGCTCTGACTCTGAATCACATAGCCCGCACATTCCCCGCGACTTGGCGCGGGGTTCTTCAATTCTGGCCGACTACTGACTACTGATAACTAACTGCTGATAACTTCTTCGACCGAATATAGCACTCCCCCGTCGGCGGTACCGACGCTTAGGAACATAGGGTAATTATGCGAATTTTAGGCCAAGAGGGAAAAGGGCATTTTCAGGCTAATAACAAAGAGGTGTTGCAAGCATGTCTCAAATTTGCGACTTTTATCTCAAATATGAGACAGTAGATGTAGGCGTAGCCTGGAATATTTAATCAATTATATAAACGGCGGCGCGGGCCCGGCTATTTCATCATTTGTATTTTGTCGACGGCATTCATTGAAAAATAAATGAGACCGCAACAGGCGCCTTCGGCTTTGATGGCGTATTGGTCCGAATTGCTGGCGTGGGTGAGCGTGCCGATGACCTGTTTTTGTCCGCCGAAAACGACGCGAACGGTATTGCCGAACCAATCTGACGAAAGCGTGCCGCTTGACCTGATCGTCTGGAGTTTATTATGGCTTTCCCAATAATCCCATATTGCGCGCGGGCCGTTGAGATATTCGAAATAGGTCTGGCTCTCTTTTTGGGGCATGTCGCGGTCGAAACCGTTGGTCATGCGCACATGGCCGCCGACAGCGACGCCGGATTTATCGAGATTAATTAAAATTTGTTTTTCGATTTTAAGGGCCGTGACGGGGTTATCGTAAAACATCTGGTCGACCTGGCCTTGAAGGTTCTCGCGGATTACCCATTGCGCTTGAACGGTATTGATTGATACGACGAGAACCAAGGCGAGGAAGCAGATCAGTGCTTTGCGATTCATAGGGACTCCTGGATAGGGTTATTCATATAAATTAGTATTTTTCCGCGCTCAAGTCATATTTTTTTTGATAGTTCTCAGTTCTCAGTTTTCAGCTTTCAGTTCTGACTCCTGACTTCTGACTCCTGACTACTGATAACTGACAACTGATAACTATTTTTTCTTCTTAAAAATAGGGCCTTTAATTGCCAGCAATATAAAAAAGAGGCCGATGCAGAGTGCCGATATTCCTGCCCGCGCGGCGTGGTTAAAACCGTGATTGACCATGAAGCCCAACCAGGCATAGTGACCGCCGAGCGCAAGAAGAACGACCGCGATTATGAGCGCGAGAACGCGATAGCCCGGACTTTGGCTGAAATAATAATTTTTGGGAGGCGTCATGGTATAAGCATGCAAAGGTTTGGACCGGTATTGTTTTTGTTATAATAATAATGTATATTGTACCATTCGTTTTGGGGAAGTTTGACGGTGTTTTATGAAGAGCGGGCGAAAGCCCGTTTTTTGTTATAATAGAGATGGCCGAGGCAATCCCATGGCAAAATTGGACGAGTTGCGGCCCCAGATCGAGAACAAATTGCTTGAATTGGGCCTGGAGCTGGTTGATATTCGCTTTGCGCCGGCGGGTAAACACACGCTGTTGCGCGTGTACATTGATAAACCCGGCGGGGTAACCATTGACGATTGCGAAAATGCCAGCCGGGAGCTTTCGCTGATGTTCGACGTGGAGGAGTTTTTAAGCACGCCGTACACGTTCGAAGTTTCGTCGCCCGGCCTTGACCGCCCGCTTACCACCGAGCGCGATTTTTTGCGCAAAAAGGGGCAGAAGGTGATCGTGCATTATCGCAAGAACGACCCGAAAATCCTGGAGGCGCACGGGACCGTGACCGATTGCGCGGCGGGAGTGCTGACAATCTTGACGGTCAAGAATGGCGGTTTATCGATCCCTCTGGGTGATATTCAACACGCAAAATTGGAATTGGAGTTTTAATCAGGGGGAGGAAGAAAGTTATCAGTCATCAGTTATCAGTAGTCAGTATTTAGTATTCAGTTGCCGATCATCCGAACTGACAACTGACAACTTTAATATGGTAATTACTATCTTTTAATATAAAAAAGGACGACCTTTTCATGAACAAAACAACCGGCAAAAGAAGCAGTAAAAAAGTCCAGCAGACCAAAACCATGGACATTGTCGCGGCGCTTTCGGGCGTGACCAAGGAAAAAAGCATCAGCATGGACATGGTGCTGGATACGCTCAAGGACGCGCTGGTAACCGGCGCCAAACGCTACCTGGGAACACCCGTGAACGTGGAGGCCAAGATCGACCACGACAAAGGCATGATAGAAGTTTTTACGCGGCAGACCGTGGTGGAAACCGTGGAGGACGCGGAAAAACAGATTGCCTTGACCGATGCAAAACAGATCGACGCTGAGCTTGAAGTGGGCGACGAGCTGATCCAGGACCTTGACATAGACGAATTCGGCCGCACGGCGATTATGACCGCCAAACAGGTGATCGTGCAGCGCGTGCGCGAGGCCGAGCGCGAAAAGATATTCTCCGATTACAGCGAACGCGTGGGCGAACTGGTGACCGGCACGGTGCAGCAAATTGACAAAGGGACAATCCTGGTGAACCTGGGACGCACGGAGGCCATTCTGCCGTACAAGGAGCAGATCCACAAGGAGCGCTACCGCCAGGGCAGCGCCATCCGCGGCTGCATTGTGGATGTAAAGCACAACAGCAAGGGTCCGCAGGTGATTATTTCGCGCACCTGTCCCGAATTCCTGGCGCGGCTCTTTGAGCTGGAGGTGCCGGAAATTTTCGACAAAACCGTCCGCATTGTAAAGGTTGTGCGCGATCCGGGGCACCGCTCCAAGATCGCCGTTTCCACCACGGACGAGCGCGTGGACCCTGTGGGCGCGTGCGTGGGCATGCGCGGCAACCGCGTGCAGGCCATTGTGCGGGAGCTTTCCAACGAGCGCATTGACATAATCAACTGGACCGAGGAGCTTTCGCTTTTGGTGCGCCGCGTGTTTTCGCCGGCGGAAGTCAAGCGCGTTTTTCCGGTGGGGGACGCCAAGATCGTGGCGATCATTAAGAACGAGGATCTGGCGCAGGCCATTGGGCGCGAGGGTCAGAACATCCGTCTGGCGTCCAAGATGATCGACAAGGAAATCGACGTGTACGGCGACGAGGAATATTCGGCGTTCTCCGAGGAGAAACGCAACGCCATCATGAGCGGCCTGCCTGTTCCCGAAGAATTTGCGCCGGCGCCGGTGGAGGGCGAAGAAGCACCGCTGACTGCGGAATTTGAGCCCGAAGTTGAGGACGTGACGAAACTCGACGTGGTCGCCGAACCGGCCGAGCCGGTGGAGGAGACCAGCGAAACCGAGGCGATCGTGAACGAGGCCCTTGAGGAAATTTCCGAAGGCGATAAGGACGTTGAAGAAGAAATAGATAAAAATAACGAGCCGAAAAGTGATACGGAAGAAGCGTAGTTAAGAAAGCTTTACAAGTTTTTAAAAAATTGAGGTACGTTTAATGGCCAAGGAAAAAGTCTACAAGCTTGCCCAGGAATTCAAGGTCTCCAGCGAAGCGTTGGTGCAATTGCTGCGCGGCATGGGAATTCCCGTGAAAAGCCACATGAGCACGGTCGACGACAACCTGCGCGACGACATTAAGAAGAAATTCGAGCAGGAGCGCAGCGAGATCAAGAAAGAGTACGAGCGCAAGAAGCAGATCATGGTGCGCGCCAAGGAGGAGCTACAGGTAAAGGCCGACGAAGCCGCCGCGGTCGAGGCCGCCGCGGCCAGCGCCGCGAGCGAAGCCGCGGCCGCCGCGCATGCCGCGGCAGCGGCGGCGCATCCGGCGGGCGTACGCCCGGCGGAAGGCGCGCACGGCGCGGGTGGCCCCGCGGCGCACGCGCAGCCGGCTTCTTTGCAAGCGCAACCGGCGGCGCACGCGATCCCGCGCTCGATGACGTCCAGCGGCCCGCTAACGCATCACGCCGAGGCGTCGGTGACGGCCTCGGATACCGCGCGTTTGCGATCGTGGACACGGCCCGAAACGCCCGCGCCCGAAATGAAGCTTGGCTTTACAGCCGGGAGTACGGGCGCCGTAGGCGCCGATCGCGGCGGGCATCATGCCAAGAAAAAGGGCGGCAAGAAGCGCCATGTTCAGGCGGAGGTGAGCCAGTTTGAGCTCAAGCAGAACGTTCGCAAGACGCTGGCCAAAATAGGTTCGGGTTTTACCCGCAAAAAATACAAACGCGACGGCGGCCAGAAAGAGGATATTCCGGGCGAAGAAAAGAAAATCCTGAATGTAAGCGAATTCGTGACCGTGGCGGAAATGGCCAACATGATGGGCAAACCGGTGGCCGAAGTCCTGGCCAAATGCCTTGAACTGGGCATGTTCGTGACCATTAATCAGCGCCTGGAATTCGATGTGATTGAGGTGCTGGCCGATGAATTCGGCTATGAAGCGCAGCTGTTAAAGGAATACGCGGCCGAGGACGAAATCAAAGACGAAGATGTTATTGCGGAAAATTTACAACCGAGAGCACCGATCGTTACCATTATGGGGCACGTGGACCACGGCAAAACATCGCTGCTCGATTATATCCGCAAAACCAACGTTATCGCCGGTGAGGCCGGTGGCATTACCCAGCATATCGCGGCGTATGAGGTGCAGACCAAGAATGGCCCGGTAACATTTC
>JAQUMP010000210.1 GCA_028718065.1 Chitinivibrionales bacterium
AGGCCGAAACGCTTGCCTGGTATAAAAAGACGACAAAAAGTCTGGAATATACGTGGGACACCAAGGGTCGCAATATCAAACATACCTGGTTTGCCGACGGCGAGCTTAATGTTTCGGTGAACTGTCTCGATCGTCATTTAAACACGCCGACCGCTGATAAAGTCGCGATCCTATGGCAAGGCGAAGCAGAGGATGATGTAAAAAAAATTACCTATCGTCAAATGCATGAACAGGTATGCAAATTCGCCAACGTGCTTAAATCGCACGGCATTAAAAAAGGCGATCGCGTTGCCATTTATCTACCCATGATACCGGAGCTGGCGATTGTCATGCTGGCCTGCACGCGCATCGGCGCCATTCATTCCATTATTTTCGGCGGGTTCTCGGCCGAAGCGATTGTCGGCCGCGTGACCGATTCCAACTGCCGTATTTTGGTTACCTCCAACGTTTCGGTACGCGCCGGCAAAAATATAAAACTTAAGGAAATCGCCGACGAAGCACTCAAACGCACGCCCTCCATCGAAAAAGTGATCGTGGTAAAAACCAAAGAAGACGCCTGCACTATGGCGGCCGGACGCGACCTGTGGTATCACGATGAAATGGCCAAAGCCGCTGCGCAGTGCGAACCGGAAAAAATGAATGCCGAAGACAATCTTTTTATTCTGTATACCTCGGGCTCCACGGGCAAACCCAAGGGCGTGGTCCACACCACCGCCGGCTACCTGCTGCATGCGGCGCTGACGCATAAATTTATTTTCGACGTGCACGAAGACGACGTTTACTTTTGCACGGCAGACATCGGATGGGTGACCGGCCACAGTTACATCGTATACGGCCCGCTCTGCAACGGCGCGACCTCGATCATGTTCGAAGGCGTGCCCACCTATCCGGACGGCGGCCGCTTCTGGCACATCGTTGACAAATTCAAAGTAACGGTCTTTTATACCGCGCCCACGGCCATCCGCGCCCTCATGCGCCTGGGCGACGAGCTCCCGGCAAAGTACAAACTTGACACGTTGCGCATCCTGGGCTCGGTGGGCGAACCGATTAACCCCGAAGCCTGGATCTGGTATTACGAAAAAATCGGCCACAGCCGCTGCCCCATCGTGGACACCTGGTGGCAGACCGAAACCGGCGGCATCCTTATTACGCCGCTGCCGGGCGCGCATACGCTCAAACCGGGCAGCGCCAACCGGCCGTTTTTTGGCGTGGACCCGGTGGTGCTGCGAGACGACGGCAGCGAATGCGGCCGGAACGAAGGCGGCAAACTGTGCATTCGTAAACCGTGGCCGGGCATGATGCGCACCATGTGGGGCGACCATGGCCGCTTTATCGACACCTACTTTACCATGTTCGCCAACAATTACTTTACCGGCGATGGCTGCCGCGTTGACGAAGAGGGTGATTACTGGCTCATGGGACGCATCGACGACGTCGTGAACGTATCGGGCCATCGCATCGGCACGGCCGAAGTCGAAAGCGCCCTGGTGGCACATGCCAAAGTCGCCGAGGCGGCGGTGGCGCCCATGCCGCACGATATCAAGGGGCAGGCGCTTTACGCCTTCGTAACCCTGGTGGACGGCGTGGCGGAATCCGAGGAGCTGCGCAAGGAGCTGGCGAATCATGTTCGTAAAGAGATCGGGCCCATTGCCGTGCCGGACAAGATCCAGTTTGCGCCGGGCCTGCCCAAAACGCGCTCGGGCAAGATCATGCGCCGCATTCTGCGCAAGATCGCCGAAAACGACATCGGCAATCTTGGCGATATTACCACGCTGGCAGACCCGAGCGTGGTTGACTCGCTGGTAAAAAACCGTCAGTAGCCAAAACTGGTGCATGAGCGTTTTTAAAGGCGTCGTTGTTTTCGTGCGAAAGCAATGACGCTTTTTTATTTGATTTTTCCAAGGAGCCGCAAAATGCCGTCGAGGATCGTGAGCGGGTGCGGCGGGCAGCCGGGAATGAATAAATCCACCGGCAAAATTTCCGTTACGCCGTGAAGGTGCTGGGTGCAGTTTACAAATGGGCCGCCGTTAATGGCGCAGGCGCCCACGGCGACCACGATTTTAGGGTCCGGCACGGCCTCGTAGGTTTTTAAGAGCGCGACCTGCATGTTTTTGGTAACCGGGCCGGTAATGAGCAGACCGTCGGCATGCCGCGGCGAGGCCACGATCTGAACGCCGAAGCGCCCCAGGTCGTACACGATCGTGCCGAGCACATTGATATCGGCCTCGCAGGCATTGCAGCCGCCCGCGCTCACCTGCCGCAGCTTAAGCGACCGGCCGAAAATGCGCAGCATATCTTTGGACAACGCCTTGACCGCCGGCATACTATTTTCGCCGCACAATAAATCGTGCCGCGCCCGTGCGCTCAGCACATGGTTCGGCGTAAACCGAATGGCCCCTTGCGGGCAGGCTTTGGCGCAGGCGCCGCAAAAAATGCAGGCGCCCAGGTCTATGCAGAGGCCTTTATCGAGCGAAACCGCCTTGGTGGGACAGACCGCAATGCAAGCGGCGCAATCGCCGCCCGCGCAAGCATGATTATTGACATTAGGAAGCCCGCGGAACCGTTCGGGCGGCGCGGCCGCTGTGCGCGGAAACCCGATTGTTTTGTATCCTTGACGCAGGCGTGTTATGAACGCTTTTATCATAAATCGTGACCGCAATAAGAAAGGTTAAAACTCTTGTTGCATAAAGGAAAATCGGAAATCGCCTGGCCGCGCATGGCCAGCGCCAGGCCGGACCAGTTATGAAACGAAGGGTCCACGACTATATAGCGCCCAAATTTACCATTTGCATCTGTCAAGGCAACATGGCATATTTCGCCGCGCCAGCCTTCGACCAGGGAAACGACCATGGCATTCGCTTTAAGCGCGCCAATGTTTGCCGTTAGCGGACCTTGCGCCAGGGCCTGGAGCTGCATATCGATGAACGCCATTGACTGTTGCAATTCCCGATAGCGCACGAAGGCGCGACCGAAAACGTCGCCGCTCTCCGCCGTAACCACCGGGACTTGCGCGAGGCGATAATGGCCGGCCGGAAAATCCTGGCGTACGTCGCGTACCACTTCGCAGGCGCGGGCGGCAACGCCCACCAGGCCGAGCGTAAGGCAATCGGCCCGCCGCAGCGTCCCCGTGTTTTCAAAACGCGCCTGCACCGAAGATGTGCCAAAAAGCAATTCCGCGGCGGCGACGACGTCCTGCTTGGTTTTTTCAAGCCGACCACGCAGCGTGTTTACCAGCGCGTCGTCAAGATCGTAGCCCACCCCGCCGGGAACCACCAGCCCGCGACCGAAACGGCTGCCGCAAATAAGCGCCGTAAGGTTAAGAAAATCACCGCGCAGCCTGCCGCAAAACGCGGCCGTGGGCAAAAAACCCACGTCGCCGGCGAGCGCGCCCAGATCGCCGGTGTGATTGGCGCAGCGCTCCAGTTCCAGCGCAACGGCGCGCAGCGCCTGGGCGCGTATAGGCGGCACGCAGCCGCCAAGCGCTTCAACACATTGACAATAGGCGAGAGCATGGCCGATGGTGGTATCGCCGGCCGCGGTCTCCATGATCGGCAGGGTCGTGCGGTCCGGACCGCCTTTCAGCGCGGCCTCTACGCCGCGGTGGGCGTACCCCAGCGAAATTTCCAGATTAAAAACATCTTCGCCGTGGCACTGAAAACGGAAATGGCCCGGCTCGATCACGCCCGCATGCACCGGGCCGACCGCGACCTCGTGCACGCCTTCGCCCTTTACATTAAAGAAATCCATGACGCCGATGGGCGGCCGCGGCGCGGCGCCGTTTTCCGGCGCGGGAAAACGCACCGGCTTTGACCAGGGATGGCCCGCGGGCGTCAGGCCAAAATCTTCGGCGATCACGCGTTCAAAGAGGTGCGCCTGGGCGCAGTCCGGCGTGAGAGCGTTAAATGTTACATCGACCTTACAGGCGAGAATTTCAAGCGTGCCGTTCATATCGTGGGCCAGAACGGCAATTAAGCGGGTCCCGCTCTTTTTTTCTTCGGGCACGGCAAAATAGGCGGCCAAGCGTTTGCCGGCGGCCGTTTCCCCGATAACGGCCGCGCGAAATACTATTTCGTCAAGGAGAGGCACGTCCGCATAATTCACCAATTCGCTGTTATGCCGGATGCAGGGGTTAAGGCGTTTCAGAGGAGACCTCCCGCGGGCAGAGGCGCGTGCTCGATGATGTTTTTCATGGTGTCAAGCAGCGAAAGATACCAGTGCGGCAGCCAAAGGCCCGTGACCGCCAAAAGGGCCGTAAAACCGACAACCATAATCGCATCGCTTGCAGAGGGGCGCAACGGCGTAATTTCCCGGCCGGAACTTCCCAGCGAAACATCCATGGCGTGTTTGAGCGCGCTTACGAACACAATCAGCGCGCCGCCGCAAAAAATCACGAGCGTGATGAGCGCTTTGGCTTGCAGGGCGGTCTTGACAATTAATAACTCGCTCATAAAAATCGAAAACGGCGCCATGCCGACAAGCGCCAGGATCGATACCAAAAATCCGCCGCCCCAAAGCGGGCTCGCCCGGCTTGCGCCCTTGATCAGGCGCATATCGTGGGTGCCATAGGTTTCGGCCAGGCGCCCCGCCGAAAAAAAAGCCAGCGTTTTTGCAAGAGAATGATTGAGCGTATGAAAAAGCGCCGCGATCGTCCCCACACCGCCCAAACCCAATCCTACGGCGATAATACCGATGTGCTCCACGCTGCTATAAGCCAAGAGCCGCTTGATATCGTGCTGGGCCGGAATAAATATCGCGGCGACCACGATCGATACCAGCCCAAAAACCAACAGCAGGTGGTGCGCCCGCATGCTTGACCCAAGAGAGTCTTCGGTCAACGGCAGATAGCGCATGATGCCATAGAGCGCGCAATTGAGCATAACGCCCGAAAATACGGCCGACACCGGCGTAGGAGCTTGACTATGGGCATCCGGCAGCCAGGTATGCATGGGCGCCAATCCGGCCTTGGTGCCAAAACCAATCAGCGCAAACACAAACGCGGCGAGCATGATGCCCGGATTCAATTGGGCAGCATGGTCGATGAGTGTCGTCCAGAAAAATGCGCGCGCGCCGCCGGGATCGGCGCCGCGGGCGGCCACGGACAAAAGCAGGGTCCCCACAAAGGCCAGGGCAATGCCCACCGAGCAGATAATAAGGTATTTCCACATGGCCTCGAGCGAAGCCGGTTTACCGTCTGTCAATATCAGCAGAGCCGAAACCAGGGTCGTGGCCTCGAGCGCGATCCAGAGCAGGCCCATGTTGTTGGCGGTTAATACCAGCACGAGCATTGCCAAAAATCCGTGATACAGCAGCCCGTAGCGTTGCGCTTGGGCGGCCCTAAATTTGCCCGTGGCGATATCCGCCGCGAAATAGCCCCGGGCATAGATTGACGTAACGCAAAATACCAACGCCACCAGCGCCAGGTGATAGCCCGACAGCGCATCCACGAACAATTGCCCGCCGGCGGCAAACAACCGGGCGTTGCCGTGCAGGGCCGCAAGACATTGCGCCGCGGCCAGACATTCCAGCACGCCGGTAGCCACGGCCGCACCCAGGGCCGCGCGCGCGGACAACCGCAGGGTGCATATCAGCATGCCCAAAAGCGGCGGCAAAAAAAGCAGGTAAATTGACAGGCCGGAAGGCGTCATTGTTTTAAGGCCTCCAGCGACAGCGTGCTGATGGTGTCGAATTCCCGGTTGATCCGGTAGATCACGATCCCCATGATAAACGCGCCCACGAGCATGTCGAGCAGCACGCCCATCTCGACCAAAAGCGATTGCGCCACGGCCAGCGATACGCCGAATACGTAGATGCCGTTTTCCAACACCAAGTAACCGATCACCTGGGAAATCGCTTGTTTACGCGTGATAATAAGGAAAAATCCGCAGAGCGCCATGCAGATACTCAGGGCGAGCATGGCCTGCGAGGGAAAGGCCGCGGAAGCGGGAATTATACCGCCGATATAAAACGAAAGCGCGGTTATAATAATGCACACGGCGATGGAGAGTGTATAGCCGACCAAGGGATGGGCCTCACGTTCCACGGAAACACCGCGCAGAGCCCGGAACAGAAGGAGCGGAATAGCGACGCCCTTTATAAAAATACTCAGGGCCGATAAAATAAGGGTGTGCCCCGAAAAATAACCGGCGTGCGCCACAAACGGAAAAATACCGAGGAGCAGTCCCTGCAGCCCCGCGCCGCGAATGAGAGCGCGTAAGCGGCTTGTGCTCAGCATAAAAAAATTGATTATTACCAGGATGATTACGAGCAGGTGCTGGCCTTGGTTCATGCAAATCCTCCGCCGCCCAACAGGAGCGCCAGCGCCGCTAATGCGAAAGCGCCCATGAGCAGTTGCGGTACGCGATTGAGCCGCAGACGCGCCATAACGGACTCCACGATCCCGATGCCGGCGCTCACGGCAACCAGGCCGGCCAGGGTAAGAACCGCATCGGTAAACA
>JAQUMP010000211.1 GCA_028718065.1 Chitinivibrionales bacterium
CGTGACATTCCGCTTGCGTAAAGGCAGGGTGTATGCCGTTCAGGACGTATCGTTTACGCTTGACGATCGCGAAATCGTGGGCGTCGTGGGCGAATCTGGCTGCGGCAAGAGCACCCTCTGCCTGGCCCTCTTAAAGCTTATTCCGCCGGAAACGGGCGCTCTTGCCGCCGGGCAAATGTTGTTTGACGGGACCGATTTACAAACAGTATCCGCCCCAGCGCTGCGCGCCCTGCGCGGCAATACCATGAGCATGGTTTTTCAGGACCCCGCCGCGGCGCTTAATCCCTACCTGCGTGTTTTAGACCAGGTGGCCGAACCGCTTCGCGTGCACAAAGCCATGCCGCTCAAGCAGGCCCGCATTGAGGCGCTCAAACTTTTGGCCGAAGCCGGTATAAAAAATCCCGGATACTATTCCCGTTTTTACCCGCACGAATTTTCCGGCGGCATGCGCCAGCGCGCCATGATCGCCATGGCGCTTGCCACCCGGCCCAAGCTCCTGATTGCCGATGAACCCACCACCGGGCTCGACGTAACCATCCAAGCCCAGATTATCGCGCTGCTCAAGGACCTTCAGGCCCGGTATGGCATGTCGGTTATTTTTATAACCCACGATCTCGGCGTGGTGGCCGGGCTTTGCAAAAGGGTCATGGTCATGTATGCCGGACGCATCGTAGAAAGCGGAACAACCGAAAATATTTTTTATGCCACCGGCCACCCCTATACGCGCGCGCTGATAAAAGCCCTGCCCATTGCGCACGAACCGGGAAAGACGCTTACGGTAATCGGCGGCGCTCCGCCGGACCTTAACGCAGCGGCAGCGGGCTGCCCGTTTGCGCCGCGCTGCGATTTTGCCGCGACGGAATGCGGGCTTAACAAAGCGGAACTTACGGAGCTGGCGCCCGGCCATGCAAGCGCCTGCCGCCGCATGACCCTGGGGGAAATTACGCTATGATTCCGGCCGCGCCCTTGCTTTCCGTGACTGGTTTAACGGTGACCTTTACCGGCGCGCCGCGTCGCTTTTTGCGAGCCGTGGACGGCGTTTCGCTGCACGTTGACAATGGCGAAGTGCTGGGCCTGGTGGGCGAATCCGGCTGCGGCAAAAGCTCGCTGGCGCGCGCGGTGATGGGCTTGGTCCCTTTTAGCGGAAGCGTAACGCTGGACGGTGTTGCCTGGCAAACGCTTTCGCGGCAGGAGCGCCGCCGCGAGCGCTCAAAGATCCAGATGGTCTTTCAAAATCCCTATACGTCGCTCAACGGCCGCATGACCATTTTCGATACGCTGGCCGAGCCGTTGCGCCTGCACCGTAATCTGCGCGGCGATGAGTTACCCCAAGAAATTGCCCGGCTCATGCAAGAGGTGGGGCTCGAGCCGGAAAACAGCAGGCGCTATCCGCACGAATTTTCCGGCGGCCAGCGCCAGCGCATCGCCATCGCGCGCGCCCTGGCCAGCGGGCCTAAAATGCTCGTGGCCGACGAACCGGTTTCGGCGCTCGATGTTTCCATTCAGGCGCAGATTATTAACCTTTTGCAAACGTTGGTTGCCCGCCAAAATCTTTCGATGCTTTTTATAAGCCATGATCTGGCGGTGGTGCGCCATTTAGCGCAGCGGATCGCGGTCATGTATGCCGGACGAATCATGGAATCCGGCGCTGCCGAAGATGTTTTTGTAAAGCCGGCCCACCCCTACACCAGAATGCTTTTAAGCGCCATCCTGACTCCCGATCCGCGCCTGGCCCAGAAAACCGTGGCCGGCTTTATGGACAAAGGCGAAATAAGCGCCGCCGCCTTTGCCGCCGCGGGCTGCCCCTTTGCCCCGCGCTGCAATTATGCGATTGACAAATGCACTCAAACCGCTCCCCCGCTGGTTAATGTTGCGGAGGGCGGCAATCGCTGCGCGGCCTGTATTCGCATAGGGGAGATTTAGGAAAAAAAACGAGGAGCGAAGGGGTGCTTGCCCGCCTCGGGCGATACTGCGTGTTATTTAATTCGCGCTGCCTTCGAATTCTTTTGCCGCTTCTATAATGGCCATAAGATTTTTCCAGGGGACTTCCGGCTCCACCAGGTGCGTGGGGCCAATTACAATACCGCCTTTACCGCCGCACTTATTAAGACGTTCAAGCGTAACTTTTTTAACCTCTTCTTTGCTCCCATAGGGAAGCAACTGCTGCGTTCCCAATGTTCCCCAGAATGATACCCGATCGCCAAAGCGATCGTGAATCTCGTTAAACTCCATACACTCGGGTTGAATTGGATTAAGTATCTCTACCCCGGTTTCAATCAACTTGTCGATAAATGGAATAATATACCCGCAGGAATGATAGAAAATAAGAATGTCCGGTTTGATCGCCTTGGCGGCTTGAATAACTTTTTTCAAACGGGGCCGGAGCCAGTTTTCCCATAATCCCACGTCAAGCATCAGTGATGTCTGGGTCCCGATATCGTCTCCGAGGGAAAGGATGTCTATTCCGGCCGAGGCGTAGGCACGGGCTTTGGCGCAGGCAAAATCGGTAATTTTATCAAACAAGATTACGGCGGATTCACTTTCCATCATCATATCCATCATGAGTTCTTCCATAGAGCGCAAGTACCACGAGGCTTCCCAAATCGTCATTTGCATAAAGCCAAACGAGGCCAATCCCTTTTCGTGAAGCGCCGACACTTTTTTGGTAAATTCTTTAAGATTTGATTCATCCACCGTGGGATAAGGATAATTTAACACTTCCTCCGGATCGGCCCCCCGCAAAGGGTGGTGCATTCTTGTCATGTGAAATGCCAATTCGGATCCTTTGGAATGGCCGATACCGTATTCATCGAATTCGGTGCCGGCCGGGACCTCTTCCCGCTTGAAAAGTTGCCGGCCGTCGGCAAAATTCTTTTTTATTTTTAACGCCAATCTGCGGTGGCTTAATCCTAAGTATGTTTCATAATCGGCATGGCCGAAACGCTTTTCAAAGGCTTTGATTTGCGATTCACAAAGCGAATAATCCACCGGTATTTTTTTAAATCCTTCCCGGCGTAAACAACGTAATAAATCTGCGCGTAGTGTGTTCATAATTCCTTATGGGCAATTTTTATTTTGATTTGTAAACCAAAAATCAATCCGTATTGCCGTAATCCCGCCGCCAACTGCGCTGGGCGGTGCGGGGAGGAGCAAGCTGGAACAAATTAGTGGTAATTCTTAGGTCCGATCCGTTGGACTGGCGTTCGGCGTAGAATAAATCGAGCCAGTAGCGGTGGTTGTTTTGCAAATTATGGGACACGGCGATGATATCGAGGAAAAAACTGTCAGACTCGATGCCATGCATTCCACCAAGATCAATAGCCAGCTTTCCATTTACAAATACCCATACGTCGTCGTCGCCGGAAAAAACATATTTTTGATTTTGACCCATAACATAAGTAAATTGCGTGTGCATCTCCATGGTAAACGAAAAATTGGCCGGATAGTTATGGAGCCCCCCATAGAAGCCAGGATCAGGAATATCAAAAATTGAATACAGCGCGTCATGAAGCTCCGGGCCAAACCCCTGGCTGTCAAGCGGTGTAAAGGGTGGCGTTTGGGCGCCGGTGTTAAGATCGGGTTGCCCATCCATTTGATAATAAAATGTTCCCGGCTCACTAACAAGCGCCTTAAAAGCTAAGGAATCGTAAATAACCACATTATTCATATTAGGATAAGTGGTGGAATGGGTATACATCCAATTTTCACCCGCGGGGAGAAAACGTTCGAGAGTATCATTAGCAGTGTCCCGTAGATACGGAAAAAGTCCGGACCATTTGCCGGTTGTAGGGTCAAAAGCAACCGAGGATGGCGGATTTCCACTGGGCCTATACCAGTTGTTTATCTGTTCATCGCCATGCGCAGTAGGCATTTTTAAAATAGGTTTACGATCGGCAGTGAGCGTATCTTGAACCATGTGCAGCGTAAGGCCGCCGCCGTCGCAGCAATTCTGTGCTTCGAAATAAAGATTACGGTTTGGATACCGATAAGGCGAAGGCCAAGGCGGACATACGGGATTATTGGAATTCGTGTGATAATCATAAAACGTCACCGGCACATACATTGTATCCTGGTGCGGCAATTCAATAAACGAGGCGCGCGCGCGTGAAAGTCTCTGGGTTAAAACAGTGGCATATTTTTTGTTTGCGGCTGTCCCTTCGTAGGCGGTATCGATTACTAAAAAATTGTCATCGCCTAAATCCGAAAGCGTATATGCTATTTTAACCGGGTTAAAATGGACGGAATCGACACCCGTGCCAAAGCGCGAATATTTAAATTGGGCCATGGCCAATTTTGTAGACAACGCCGAGGTAACCGCAAAACCAATATATACCGGGCCGGTCATTGATACGGTCCGAGAACCCATCGTAGTCCATGTTGCTCCATTATTATCAGAAAAAGAACCTGTTATAACATTCGAGGTAGTGTCCCTGCTTATTTTGAGCAAGGGGCTTTTATTGCTGGGAAGTGGGCCCGGGACGGTGGGGCTTACGGCAAGAGTCCCCGACAATTGACGAGACCAGAAAGTAACATTATGGTCCGCTCCGTAGGAGATATCGGCATAGGGACTTGCGGGGTCGAGCGAGGCGCGGATCATGAGCCCGGCTTTTGCGGCGGCATTAAGCGGGTCCACCGGAACAATGCTGTCTTGAAGTTGGGCCGTAAATTCGATATCGCCGCTAACCTGAAAATAGGCAAAATGAAATTGGTCGCTCGTACTGCTGATGCCGCTCCCCTGCGCCCGGACTTCGTGGATGCTATTAATGCCGTCGTAAAAATAGGCGCCGTACGGCCCCGGCGAAGCGATGCCGACGCTCGCGCCCGTAAAGTTATTCGGCGGGATTTTACTGTTGACGGAAAGGTATTTCTGGTAGGCGCTGTCGATGATATCTTCGGCCAGCATGGTCATAATGCCGTCGGCGGCGTAGTAGGTGCGCTGCTTGTGGTATTTGTTGCTCGCGATGCGCTCATTAACGCCCGAAGCGCTCACCAATAAGAAACCCATGGTCAGCATGGCGAAAACCACCAGGAAGACCACGGCCAGCGTTGCCATGCCGCGCTTGTTTTTAATCGACTTAAAAATACGGAACATACTATAAACAAGGATTTTTATGGGGAAAAAGCAAGAAAAAAAGCACAATAGGCGCCTTGTTGAGGTTGTAAACGCGCTTACGTGCAGGGCCGGAAAATATTGCGGACGCAGAACTTCCTATCAATCCGTATTGCCGTAATCCCGCGTCCAAGAGCGGTGCCGGGGACGCGCGGGAGCGGTTACAGACGAGCCTCCCGATCCATCGTCGCCGGTGGAAAAGGTGTTGACGGAAGACCAGCCGCTCGAAAGAGACCCATTATAGGCCTTTACACGCCAGTAATAGGTGGTGTCGCCCCAAAGCTTGGCCACCTGTTGGGTGGTGTTGGCTATCTTCCGAAAGTTTATGGCCTTGGAAAAATCGTTGACGTTGGAGATTTGAATCGAAAAACTATCGGCGATCCCGTTCCAGCTCAAGAGCGTTGTCACGGAAACGTTGGTTCCGTTATTCGCGGGAGTCAACAAAGTCGGCACGGCCGGCGTGCCCGTGGCGGTCGTGGTAAATGTAAAGACCTGCGACCAGGACGAAGTGCCGTGGCGGTTATGGGCGTTCGCCCGCCAGTAATATATCGCGCCGCCCGTCAAAGTTGGGGTTACCGCGCTCGATACGCCGGTTATGCCGCTTTGGTCGTAAACCGTGGAGGAAAAGCCGCTCGACGCCGACACCTGGACATGGTAGGAGGTCGCCGCGTAGGCAGCTTGCCATTTAAGCGTCGGGTTAATATCAATGGATGTGGCATTGTTCAGGGGCGTTAAAAGCGCGGGCACTGCCGGAGGAACGGGCGGCGCCGTGGTAAAGGAGCGGACTTCGGACCAGTCGCTCGCAACATTGTTCGCGTTGACGGCGTTTACGCGCCAGTAATAGGTCGTGCTGTCGAGCAAGGTCGATAGAATAACCATGGTGTCGTTTTCGCTCTGGTTAAGGACGACCGATCCGAAGGCGTTGTCGAGGGCGACCTGGAGAGCATAAGAACCGGCGCTTGTTGACAAATGCCATAGCAGGACCGTGGTGTCCGAGGAAATTCCGGTTGCGCCGTTTACGGGCGAAATGAGTTGCGGTATCGGAGGCGGAGTGGAGGGATTGCCCAGATTGCGGACCTGGATTGCGTTTACCCTTGGAAAACCGCTGCCCACAAGGCCCTTGATGGTAAAAGCCTGGGTCCCTGCCGCGGCCGTAAATGTGCCCACCACATATTGACCGAGAGCGTTCGGGGGGTTTCCGTAACCGTAGGCAACAAGGGTCGTACCATCGTTTTGTGAAACGCCCAATTGCTGGGCTGGGTTGTTGTAACCGTCGGAAGCCGAAGAAATAAAAAGTTGAATTAAATAATCGGTTTCGGCAACGAGATTGTTGAGCG
>JAQUMP010000212.1 GCA_028718065.1 Chitinivibrionales bacterium
CCCATAACCTCCTTAGGCCTGGAGGAATTCGAGCTTTCCGAAAAGGAACTTAACATCGGCAGTGAGCTTGTCAAACGGCTAACGGTCAAGTTCCAACCTCAAAAATACCATAATGACCATGTTATGAAGTTGCGTGCCTTAATCGATAAAAAGGCGCATGGCGAAAAGATCGTGCTCTTCCGGCCCAGGCATCTTAAACCAACGGCATCCGGCAACCTGCTTAAAGTTCTCGAAGAGAGTTTAAAGAAGGCCGCATAATGAAAACAAAAAAGACATCCGGAGCGGGCAAGAAGAACCATGCGGCCAGGGCAAAAAAACCCGTTAGTAAACTATCGGAAACCTTAAAAGAATCGTCGCCCAGGGAATATGGAGCGGCACCATATCTTTTAGCCTGGTAGCGATCCCGGTACGTTTGGTGAGGGCCGTGGAGCCGGGCCGCGTTTCGTTTCGCATGCTGCACAATAAAGACTACTCGCCATTAAAGCGCAAAATGTTCTGTCCGGCCGAGGAAAAAATAGTCCCCTCCGAAGAAATTATTAAAGGCTTTGAGATGGAGCCCGGCAAACATGTATTGATAACCAACGAGGAGCTGGAATCGGTTTCGCCGGACCGCAGCCGCACCATTGAGATCGCGGAATTCATTCAGACCGGCGAGATCGATCCCATCTACTACGATCATCCTTATTATCTGGTCCCTTTAAAGGGCGGCGAGAAATCCTACAAACTGCTCGCGCAGATCATGCGGCGCACCGGCCGGGCCGGCATAGCCAAGTTCGTGCTTGACGAACGCGAATACTTAGTGACCGTTACCAGCCGCGACGGCGCGCTGGTTGTAAGCACCCTCCATTACAGCGACGAAATACTTCCGGGCAAAGAGTTTGCTCCCGAAAAAAGCAGCGTCGCCCCGGAAGAAAAAACCGGTCTTAAGGAATCCATAAAAAAAATGATGACGAATTTTACCCCGGGAAAATATTCGGATGTGCGCCGGGAAAAACTCATGGCAATCTTGAAAAAGAAAACCAATAAAGCCGCCGTGCTGGCCCCGGAAACGGAAAGCATCGGCGCGGAAGGCGTTGAGGACCTTGTGGCCGCGCTTGAAAAGAGCATGCACGATTCATGAGCAAATACACGCTCAAAATTAACAACCGGGAACTGGCCGTTTCCAACCTCGAAAAAGAGCTTTATCCCGCCTACGGCTTTACAAAAGGGCGCCTGCTGGAATATTACGGCGCGATTGCGCCGTACATTCTTCCCCATCTTAAGGGCCGGGCGATTACCTTAAAGCGGTATCCGAACGGCGCCAACCGCGAATATTTTTTTGAGAAACGCTGTCCGCCCCACCTGGATTGGGTGGAAACCGCCGACGTCCCCTACGGCAAAAAAAAACAACTGACGGCCTGCATGGTAAACAACCTGGAAACGCTGATCTGGGTCGAAAATCTGGCCTCGCTTGAGCTGCATGTTCCCCTGGCCCGCGCCCATGCGCCGGAAACGGCCGACGCCGTGGTATTTGACCTTGACCCGGGAGAAAACGCCGATGTTCTGGATTGTGCGAAAACGGCAATAATCCTTAGGGAAATGTTTTTAAAACTTAAACTATACAGTTGCGTAAAAACCTCCGGTAAAAAAGGGCTGCATGTTTTTGTTCCCCTTAATTCAAACCGGTACGGATTTAAGGAAACCAAGCAATTTTCCAGGGCAGTGGCCCAGATCGTGCATAAAAACCACCCGGATCTGGTGACCACGAAAATGGCCAAGGAAAGCAGGATAGGAAAAGTTTTTATAAACTGGTCCCAAAACGATGCATCAAAGACCATGGTAAGCGCTTATTCCCTGCGCGCGGGAGAAAAACCATTTGTCTCCTGCCCGCTTACCTTCCAAGAGCTTGAAAGCCGGGCTTTAGAAAATAAACCGGAACGATTGCAGTTTAAACACGATGAGACCGTGCTCAGGGTCAAAAAACTGGGAGACCTTTTTAAGGAAATGCTGGATAAAAAACAGAGCCTGCCGTATCTATGACGCTAAAACAGTATAAGCAAAAAAGAAATTTAAAAAAAACGCCCGAACCCAAGGGCGTTGCCCTTGCCCCCAAAGTAAAGGGACACTATCCCGTTTTCGTAATTCATAAACATGCCGCCCGCCGGCTTCATTATGATTTAAGGCTGGAAATGGATGGCGTGCTTAAAAGCTGGGCCGTGCCCAAAGGTCCTTCACTCGACCCATCGGTAAAAAGGCTCGCCGTAAAGGTAGAGGACCACCCTTACGATTATAAAGATTTTGAAGGCGTAATCCCCAAAGGCAACTATGGCGCGGGAAACGTGATAATATGGGACCGGGGGTTTTACGGCTCACCGGGGGCCATAGACAAAAAAGAACATGAAAAAACCATGCTCACGGGCCTGAAAAAAGGCGACCTTAAGATCGTGCTTGCCGGAGAAAAAATTAAGGGGCTGTTCGCTCTTGTCAAGACTAAGTGGGACGATAAATCATGGCTGCTTATCAAGGAAAAGGACCAATACGCGGCCTCTGAGGACGTTACTAAAAAAGATCGTTCGGTTTTGTCCGGCAAAACCGTGGAAGAATTACGTGAAGCGCCGGTCCTCCCAAGCCTACCGAGCGACGTGCCCGTTACCGTAAGCCCCATGCTGGCAACGGCCATAAAAAAGCCCTTTATCGATCCCGATTGGATCTTTGAGATAAAATGGGACGGCTACCGGGCAATTGCCATCGTCGGCAAGAAAAAGGTAATGCTCCATTCCCGCAATCAAAAGTCCTTCTCCCTAAAATTCGCCCCGATTGTCGCATCGCTGAAAAAGTTGGCTTTTGAGGCCGTACTCGACGGCGAAGTCGTGGCCGTCAACAACAAGGGACTGCCCGATTTTCAGATGCTCCAGGATTATGAAAAATCCGGCCTCGGCCGTCTTATATACTATGTATTCGATATTCTCTATTATCAAGGACGCAACCTCAAGGAACTCCCTCTCATAGAAAGAAAAGAACTTCTTAAAAAAATCCTGCCTTCTTTGGGAAACATCAAGTTCGCGGACCATGTCTGGAAAGAAGGAGTCGCGTTTTTTAATGCCGCCACCCGCAAGGGTCTGGAAGGCATCGTCGCCAAAGACTCAAAAAGCATTTACCGCGAAGGCATACGAAGCCCGCACTGGCTCAAGATAAAAAAACAAATGACCCAGGATTGCGTTATAGCCGGATTCACGGCGCCAAAAGGGTCCCGAAGTTTTTTGGGAAGCCTTGTCCTGGGAGCATTTACAAAAGGCGAACTAACGTATATCGGCGAATCCGGCGGAAGCTTCGGCGGCATAAAACCCAAGGCGATCTACGAACGGCTTAAGCCGCTGGCGCAAAAAGAGAATCCGTTTAAAACGCCCTTAAGTCAAGTCGGCCCGATAACGTGGGTAAGGCCGCTTTTGGTCTGCGAAGTTGCCTTTACGGAGTGGACAAAAGAGGGAATGATGCGACATCCTGTTTTTATACGGTTCCGCGACGATATTGCCGCGGAGGAAGCAACGAGGTAAGCAATGAAAGTTTATACCGGTACCAGCGGTTACGGCTACAAGGAATGGAAAGGCAACTTCTACCCCGCAAAGCTCTCCGCGGGTAAAATGCTTGGCTACTATGCCGCGCGCCTTAAAACGGTGGAAATAAACAACACCTTTTACCGCATGCCTACGCCGAACGTGGTTGCCTCCTGGCTGGAGCAGGTCCCCAAAGGTTTTTTGTTCGCCGTTAAATCGCCCCAGATAATCACGCATATCAAGCGGCTTAAAAATGTGCGGGAGGAAACCGCGTTTTTCTTAAAGACCGTCTCGGGTCTGGAAAAGCGTTTGGGCTGCGTGCTTTTTCAGTTTCCGGCAAGCTTCCGCGCGGACCATGCCTTGCTTGAGGATTTTCTTGCCTTGATTCCGGCTAAAACGCCCTGTGCCTTTGATTTTAGGAGCGAAACCTGGATGAACCCGCAGATATTTGCGCTCTTGACCAAAAGGAACTTCTGCCTGTGCCTGGAGGACACGGAGGAAAAGCCCATAAAGGAAATCCCCGTTACCGCGCATTACGGATACTTGCGCATGCGCAGGATGGATTATACCGATGCCGCCCTTTTGGAATGGACGAAAAAAGTCCTGGCGCAGAAATGGAAAAAGGCCTTTGTCTTTTTCAAGCACGAAGACGATGCCGCCGCCCGCGGCCCGCAACTGGCGACGCAGTTTGACAAGCTGGTTTCATCGTCGGCGGATTGCGGGAATTCTACCCATTGTAAATAAGGCCGTTTTTATCGCGGTAGAGCGCAAAGAGGGCGCGGGCCTCTTCGGCCAGCAGGCCGAAGGTCATGGTTATGCCCTTCTGGCTTAAATAGCGGTAGGAGGCCTCAAACACGGGGCCTTCGTCAAAGCCGATGGCCTGGGCGTCGGCGCGGCGCGCGCCGCAGGCGATTGAGCTGACGCCGCTCCACAGAGCCGCGCCCAAACACATGGCGCACGGTTCGCAGGTGGTAATAAGAGCATACTGCGGCGAGCCTTCGCCCTTAAGCGAGTAGGAGCCTATAGAATGCTCGGCCATCATCAGCGCCATGACTTCGGCGTGCAGCATGGAATTATTGTTGCGCTGCACGCAGTTTACGCCGGCGCTTATTATTACATTGGAGGTTTTTTGGATAATGAGCGCGCCGAAGGGGCCGCCGTGTTCACGCTCCACGTTGGCGCGCGCCAACGCCATCGCCAGGCGCATGGCCTCTTCTTCGTTTTGGGGCGGCGCGGCGTTCTTGACAAAGTCAATAAGCCAGGGCGGGTATTCGATAACTATGGACGATTGCATGCGGACGCGCGCCGACCGTTAGTCCGCCCGCAGTTCGTGCTTAATGCCGTGGATCTTGCGACGGATGCGTTTGAGCATTTTGCGGTCCTTTTTGGCAAGAGCCTCGTTGCGCTGTTTTTTAAGGTCCTTGATGCGTGTCTTGAGGGCGATTTTTTTATCGGCCGCGGTTTTGGCGTGGTGAGCGCGCGTATCGATGTTGAATGCTTTACATAACGCTACCAGCAGGTGCTCTTTGTTAAGCTGCGTATACCCTTGCAACGCTTCGTGCTGGCTGGTGGCCGCGATCTCGCGCAGTTCGGCAACCGTTTTGCCTTTAAGTTCTTCGTACGAATAGGCCATGCAAAAACCCTCCTCCTGGTTTGGTTATTAATAATAGTGTATAAGTATAGTAAAATTACTTCCCGATTTCAAATAAAAGGTGGATTTATACCGGAACTTTTAAAACCAGCTTCTTAACCCTGTTTTCTTTGTTGCCGATTTTTAAGCCGGGCATGTGTCCGTCCTGAGGAAAAAACACGGCGAAATACCCCGGCCTTAACGTAATTAAATCAACATCACCAACCAGTTTTTCCAGGTCTTTTTCCCTGTTATACGCTTCTTTAATCGTGCATTCTTTTTTTGGGCAAATACCGATATGCTCGATACCTTCGATTACGATTTGTATATCTATAAAACGCCGATGGCACTCTATGAATTTGGTGGAAATATCCGCGGTTTGGTATTCGCTTACCACGGCATAAATACCCTCGGCAACCGGGATTGTGCCGGGCTCAAGATTTAACCATTTGCGCTTATTGATAAATTTAAGGGCCGTTGGGAAATGCGCGTTTTGGAGCCGATAGTTTTGTAAATGAGACAATGCATCGTAAATCATATTTTATTTCCTATTGTGGTTCGTTCATTGCACACAACTTTTTCCATTCTTCATCGGTTTGCGCCCTGAGCGTTAAAGAGGTTTTATCTATTGTCGCGAATGTTATTTCGGCGGCGTGCAGCATCAGGCGCGCAAAGCCGCCCACGGGCCTCTTTTCGCCGTAGAGAGGATCGCCTATAACCGGATGGCCGATTGAATAGAGATGCACCCTGATCTGGTGCTGACGGCCGGTTTTGGGAAACGCTTCCAGCAGCGTGCGGCCGGGAGAGGCTTGCACGACATGGATTTCGGTCGCGGCCTCTTGTCCCGCATTGTCAATGCCCATGCGGCCCGAACCGAAACGGCGCAGGGGTTTATTTATCGTGATGTCGCTCTGCATACACCCTTGCACCAGGGCCAGATATTTTTTGGTGACGCGCCGCCGTTCAAACTGCATGCACAGGTCGCGGTGCGCCGCGGCGCTTTTGGCAAACAGAATAATGCCCGATGTCAAGCGGTCAAGGCGGTGGACGACGTAGGCCTTGGCCCCTAAATAACGGCCTACCTCTTCCACCAGCGGCGCCGCACCGCCCGGCGTCCGCTCCGGAATTACTACCTGGCCGGAGGGTTTATTACAGGCAAGAATGTTTTCATCTTCATAGATTATGGTTGGCGGCATGTTTTCCCAATTACCTAAGGACTAATATTTTATGATAAATACATGCCTCGCCAACGGTTACC
>JAQUMP010000213.1 GCA_028718065.1 Chitinivibrionales bacterium
AGTTCGTTGACACCTGGAGACTGTACGATGTCGCTCCGGAGGATGCATTCCAATTGAGCGTCGGGTTAATCGCCACGTTGGTGGCGCCGTTACCCGGCGATACTAAACCCGGTACCGGAGGAGGCGTACCATTAGGGTTAGGTGCCCAGACGCGCACCCAATCGACATCCATGTGCGAGTTGGCGACAACGCCGCTGACGGGCCACCACCCGCCAATGTTGTTTTCGAGCGACATGTACGACGGACCATTCACATAATCGGTTGGCGTCGCATACGATCCGGCCTCTTGCCCGTCAATATAATAGTAGCACTTGGTCGGCGTAACCAGGTATCCATAGATGTGCCAGTTGTCCCACGGCGTAGAGACGATCGGCCAGGCATCGACGCCGCCTTCCGTACCGCAATTACCCCAGTTGTGATTGCGCATTCCGAAACACTGAGGATTGTTGTTGTCATAAGCGAAGCCGTACTCCTCAAAAATGTCCGATTCTTCACTGCAACCGGTTGCATTTGCATTGGTGGTATACGTGCAGAACGAGGCCCATTGACCATTGCCGCTTGCCGGCATCTTAACTCGCGCTTCCCAATAGCCGTACTGAAGCTGAAATCCGTTCTTCGAGGGATCTATCGAGAACAACGAACCGGAGCTCCAAACGCCCCACTCGGCCTCGTTGACGGTAATTCCCGCAGTCGCAGTGACCGTTGTGTTGCAATCGTACCAATAATCCACCACATAATTGCCGTTCCATCCCAGCGTATTCGTCATCAGATAATAGGCGTGGCCGCCCTGCAGCGTCACATTCCCCCCAATTATCGCCGCATACACCCATCCCGTCGGCTGCCCGTTGAGATTTACCATTGCCTTGGCCACATCCGCGCCGGTGCCCGCATCGAAAATGCGAATATCGTAGGTGCCCGTGCTCCCTGCTATGTTGTAGCGCCCCAGTTGACTGATCGGCAGATTGCTCGATGGCGTGAACTTCATCCCTGCCCAACCCGAACTACCCCACGCCATGCCGTTATAGCTATTGATCTGCGAACCCAACGTTCCAATGCTGATCAGTGAGCTGCCGGAGCCATCCTTCATTCCCACCGGCCCGCCGCTGAAGCTGCCGGACTTGTCCGTGCCGGTTTTTAACCACAGTTTGTTGATAAGTACCCCGTTGCTGATGGTCATCGAAGCGGGATCGTGGTCGGTAAAACCGATCACCTTGTCCGAGAAGGGCGCATAGGTTGCCCAGTTGTAACTCCCCTTTGGATTACTGTTCGTCCAACTCACCGTGTTGAACTCGTCGCTGAAAACCTGCGTGTAACCGGATAGATTGATGTCGCCCTGCGCGTGAATGACCGTGGGTAAAAGCAACGACAGCGCCATGGCTAAAACCGTGATGTTGCGGATCTTCATTATCAACTCCCCTTTTAAAAAATAGCGGTTTTAAAATGCTTTGGAGACAGCCCGGATTTTTCCATCCCTTGCCATCCTTGCAATATATCCACAAAAATCTTTTCAGGCAACCGGCGATTAATTAATATTACTAAGACAAATGTAACATTGTAACATATTGACTATTAGTACTTTTCGGGGAGGCTGAAGGCGGACCTTGCCGATTTTTAGGCATATTGTCCGCAAATACCCGTCATGTTTTAACAAGAATTCATTATATTAATAAGCAGCATAATACGTAAAATGGACAGAGCTCTTATAAAGATGTATGCCGGAGGTCACATGCGAAAATTGGGGATTTTCCTGTTTTTCTGTTTTCCCTGCTTTTTGTTTGCGCAACAATATACCGAAATGTCGGGGCAAACAGTCGTTTTTAATCTTTCGGCGGGCGCAAAGGCATCCTGGAATTCTGCGGCGGCAAAAGTAATTTCCCCGGCAATCGCGTCCCCGTTGCGAAAAGCGTTTGCCCTTACAAGCCGCGATGGGAAATCGGTCACCTATGGGTTCGACAATTCCAACGCAAGTGTAAACATGGTCGTCTATTCCCTTGCCGGCGCGCGCCTTAAAACGGTCGCGCTTGCCGCCCCGTTCGGTTCGGTAAATCTCAATCTTGCGAACGGCTATTATCTGCTGCGGTTGGAGCGCCCGGCCGCGCCGGTTTTTTGCACCCCGCTTCTTATTACGAGGTAAATCATGAACAAAATATTTGCACTGCTGGTTGGGGCGCTTTTATTTGCCGGGCCGGCCGAAGGCGCGCAACTGACGCGCGTGGATTCCGTAACGGTGGACAGCGTCTGGAATGCGGACACCACCAATTATTCCGGCGCGCTTAAACCCCGCCGGAATGTAAAGGTGTCGTTTAAGCCCATCGCCGGCGATTCCGTATATTGCATCTTTGACGTGTCGCTCGACAGCGGCAAGACATGGATTTACAATAGAGATTTTATCGAGGGTAAAGACAGCGTCGCGGCCGTAAAAGCGGCCCCCAACAAAAAGAGTTCCCTCGTGCTGCGGCTCAATTGCGGCGACACGGCCAGGGCCGTTTTTCGGGTGACCGCGCGCTCCGATTCCTTAACCGCAAGTCAATTCCGCTTAAGCAACCAGATCGGCGGGTGGGCCGATACGGGCAAAACCTATGCGCACTTCGCCAACTCCATCCAATTGCAGGGCTTGATCGACGGCGGCTATGCCTCGTATTCCGCATTCGGTATGGTGAACGGTTTTGAGCAGCAGCTTGTTGATACGACCGATACTCTTTTTAACCAGATTTTCGCGTGTGACATGGGTTCGGCGGGGCGGGCGAAGGCAAAATTTACGAATAAGAAATCAAACTGGCCGAACCTGGACACTGCCGCGTTTGCGGCCGCGGACACCACCGCCGCCGCGCAGGACATTCTGGGCGGCATTTCCGTTATTGCTCATTACCGCCATTTTTATTTTGAAATGAGCCTGAGCGGTTATCAGCAATTGACTAATGCAATAAACGACGCCAAGACATTCCTGGCTTACTTTCGCCAAAAGGCGGGTTTGTAAAGAAACCTCGGGCTTTTATCGCATCAGCGTCAGCGAAGTCGAAATTTTCTGCATGCCGGATGTCAACCGCACTAAGTACATTCCATTCCCTGCCCGCCTGCCATGCAGATCTGTTTGGTCCCAGGTGAAATGGTTCACACTGCCGAGAATGCTCATTGACTGCGAGCGCACCATTTCGCCCTTTACATTAAAAATCTCGATGCGCGCGGAAGCGCCGATCTGTCTCTGCGGCACCATGAATTCAATAAAAGCGCCGTGGCCGCTTTTAAGTTGGGTGGCGGCAATGCCGAGTCGATCGTTTGCCGCCTGTGGAGTTTGAGACACAACCGAGGTCGTTACCGTTCCGTTAATAATTTTGTAAATGGTCATTTTGGTTTCGTCGATAATCCCGAAGTTTAGGCTTGCATCTGAAAGCGCACCCGAAACGCCTGCCGAAGCCCGGAGGTATTTGGGCATGTCACTAACACCATACGCCCTGGAGCTGTTAATCCGCATCATTTTTATCGTCTGCATTTCCGCGCTCACCGGATCGGTGCTCATGATAATAGTTGTTGGTGCAACGAACGAGGCGTTTGCAATAGAGCTATCCATGGTTTTAGCATAATTGTAATAGGATATCGCGGCGGAACCGGGATCTCCCGATCCTTCCTGTGCGCCGAAAATGCCGACGCACACCGAGAGAACATTCTTTTTTAAAACAACGCCCGTGCCGTTGATATCGCGCAAATATCCCGGTGCGGTATTGCCGTCATGATCGATAGCGTAAGTCCCATAATGGTTTTTAAATCCGAGCGTAAGGTTCTCCACGTAAGAGGAATGCCCGCCGGGGCGAAAAACATTAATAAGAAAATCAGCCGCGGCCAGTGACGGCGCATACTGCAAGCCCTTGGCGCCATCGGAATAGCCGCTTCCGTTTCCACCTTCATACACCAAATTGACGCCAGGGAAATGCGCGGCGGTATAACCATAAGGCGACAGATTATTTGAACACTTCATATCGTATATGGTAATGTTTGCGGCCGGAAAGGCGGTCCCGTTGATACTCATCTGCTGCAAACCATCGGTGATGGCCTTTACCGCCGTCCAATGTGGTGCCATTATGGAATTCGCGCATCCGAGCGGGACCTTAATGGCGATTTTTGAAGTCGCGCTCAGCGATGATGGAAAAATCGCCTGCCATGCCACCGCCAAGGTTGTCTGGCCGGTAAGCTGCAGGATTGCGGCATTGACCATTTTAGGGATTTGGATCTGGTTTGCCGTTGCGCTTATGCCGTTCATGGTCACCGCGGTTTTATCGAAATTAATGACCACCCGGCCGGGCCATTTGTTTCCCGGTCCGGCGGAAAGGGCGGTTTCCTTGCCGATAACGGTGTTGATAATCCCGCCCGATACGGTCATGGCTGCCACCGCTGCACTGGAATTCTTAAGAAAGGATCGCCGTGAAAGTTTCATAGGGTTCTCCTTAAAACTATTAATATCTGATTAACCATAATATTCTTTAATATATGCAAAATCAAAAAAAATGCGTTCTAAAATATTTATCCGGAAACAACCCTTTAATTTCCCAGCGCCATTTTTTCATAGAACCCTAAAAACAAATTCGCATCGGAGATGGCGGTTGAATAACTTGTATAACCGGTGTTGGACACCTTAAAGAAAAATTTGCCGAAATGCGCATATACCGTAACGCCGCCCGAACCGCCATAGCCGATGGCGACCGAATCCGGATATCCCACTGCCATGGGGTTGCTGTCTCCGCGTGATTTTTTATAATTATACAGATAGGCTGCCTGGTCCGAAATCCCAAAGTCCATTATGTAAACCTTCATGTTCAGCTTATCGGTGGTGCTCAGGCTCTGATACACGCCTTCCACCAGCCCGTTGTCGGTGTACTCCTGATAGCCGCCATCGATCAGGCGTTGCAGCGAAATAGCGTCGTTGTAGGTAGCATAACCGCCGTTATCTTCCTTCCATCTCGAAAATTCATTGGTTATCCTAAAATCCGCCGCCTTTACCGCAGGGGTATAATCGATAACGAGCTTCGTGGGATATTGGCCGTTGTGGCACCCGACAAACGCGAGGGCCGCGCCCAATAAAGTGATTATCAAAAACCATTTCATGAATTCCCCTCACGCTTCAAAACGTCACCAGCACCGTTAGATTGCCTTGATAATTGGCAATCATCCAGTCGTGGGTAAGTTTGTCCGTTGCGGCCGTCAATAAATTTATATAGCTTATTTCCATGTTCGGCCGTATGGTCGTGGAAACATTAAAGTAATAATCCACCTCCGGCGCCGCGGCCTTAATGACCCCCGTACCGCTGTACCAGTAAAGACTCAGCGTATTGGTCATGGAAAATCTTTTAAACCAGGGGGTGTTGTTGCGGTTAATGCTCACGGAAGCGTTCGGGCCGATTTTAAAAACTTTGCCATTGGTATCCACATCGTAATTCGAGGCCACTCCCTGCATGCAGGTGAGCCAGGAATTAACGACGTTATCGAAGCGCGTGTAGGCGCTATGGTGATAAACCGTGCCGCCCGCCGTGGTCAGGGTGTAGTTGGTCTGCCATAAATCCCGTTTGTCATTAAACCACCAGGAAAAATCGTCGAATGTTTTGAAGGTGGGCGTGCGCTGGTTCCGATAGTGCTGCACGGTAGTGTCGCTCAAGGTGACCGTATCAAGAAAGGTGGAATCGAGCAATACCTTGTTTTCCGTTACGCCCCAGGTATTTTCGGTGCGGAAAAGCATGTCGGTGCTCGGGTAAATATAGACGCCCGCCATGCGCGAAAGACTCCGGCTCATTGGATCGGCTTCTCCCCTTAAAACAGCGCTCGTGCTCGGACGCGCGCCAACGAAGGCATTGGTGATTGTCTGGTTAATCGAACCGCGCGGCGACATCCAGGAAAGCCCTTTCCACCATGATCCGGGACGAAGAATAAGATTGGCATCCCGTGTTACCGTATTGGTGCTCGAATCGGCCAGGGCAAATTCGGCCAGGTTGATTTGATAATCGCCGTATAATTCAACACCCGGCGGAAAGTCCAGCATTTGCACTTGCACCGACGGCGCAAAAGATTGCGTGATGGGCGAATTCGCGGGGTTCTTGAGGTAGGTTTCCTGGCCTGAAAGGGTTATTTGCCGGATCGGCGCGATATTAATCTGCCCGTATAAAACCCGTCCGTCGCCGGTTATAGCGGTGGTCATGTTTTTGGAAGTGTACGTGGTATAGGAAAAATCATACCCCAGGTTGCTTACATGCAGCATTTTTTCGGCCCAGGGGGCCGACGGTTCATACAGCCGCAGGGTAAGCTTGTCTTTTTGCGAATTAATCGTGTCGCTCGGATGCCGGCGCAGGGTAATGGAGTCGCCCAGGATTCTTATGGTGTCCAGGGTGTCCCGCGGATAGAGCGCCCGTAAAGTTCGGAGCATGAGCGTATCGATGG
>JAQUMP010000214.1 GCA_028718065.1 Chitinivibrionales bacterium
AATCGTGGGGCTTTTAAAAGAACTTGCCTGCCCGCTGGGCGTATTCGCTGTTACGGGCAATCATGAGTATTACAGCGGTCTGGCCAAGGCCATTTCGGTGTTCTCGGAGGCGGGCGTTTCCGTTTTGCAGGACAGCGCCATATTGGTAAACGGGGGATTTTATCTTGTCGGCAGAAAGGACTTAACGGCGCAACGCATGGGCGGCGGACGAAAAACTCTTGAGGATATTTTGCGGTCAGCCGACCGCAACCTCCCCAGCATTCTTATGGACCATCAGCCATTTCATCTGGAGGAGACCGAAAAAAACGGGGTCGATCTGCAATTGTCCGGGCATACACATCATGGGCAACTTTTTCCGCTCAATTTGCTGTACCGGTGGATATACGAAACAAGTTGGGGCTATTTACAAAAGGGTAAATCGCAGGTCGTCGTCTCATGCGGAGCGGGCACCTGGGGGCCGCCGGTACGCACGAATTCGTTTTCGGAGGTGCTTAAAATAAAAATAAAATTCGTTACCTCTTTAGAGTGAACGCCACAAGCAAGTTACATTTTAATACCCCATCCCCTTCTCCCGCTAACGGGAGAAGAGGATGGGGTTGAGAGTCGCCAGCTCCGCCAGGACCTGAATAATTTTTTAAAAAAAAACAGCCTGTTTTAATAAATATATAATACCTTAATAGAGAGGTCTTTGTCTTTTTAATGAGTGAGTATTTTATCCAATACTTATTCTTTAAAGGTGTAAAAACGGCTCGCTTTTTTCTTGATTTTTGCCATTCTCAAGGTATATTAATGATTAAAACGAATTGCAAACTAAAGCATGTCCAACGGGGTATTTTATGAAAAAAGTCTTTCTTTTTCTTGCGGCGTCGGCTTTTTTATCGGGCGTACCGGTTCTGTTTTTATGCTCTAAACCAGGCCCCACCACAACGACTCCCATCGATACCAATCAGGTAATCGACACAAACCATACCTATGTCGCGCCCGTCATTACGGTGCAGCCTCAGCCCGCCCGGGACACGGTTAACGCCGGTGCGTCAATAAATTTTACGGTGACCGCCACCGGCTCGCCCACGCCGGCATATCAATGGTATAAAAATGGAACGCCGCTTGGACTCAATGCGACCCTTAACTACTATTCCATTTCTTCCGTTCAAATCAGCGACTCGGGAACGTACATGGTTATGGTTTTTAATATCAAGGATTCCGTTGTTGCGAATTCAAAGGATACGCAAATCGTTGTTTCCGTCCAAAGCAACAGCGTTACGCTTACCGTGCGTCCGGCGCCCACTCGTCCGAATATTACCGTGCAGCCCTTGTCGCAGAGTGTCAAAGCTTACGCCGCCGGTGGGGTGACCTTTACCGTTACGGTCGCGGCTTTTCCGGATCCTACCTACCAATGGCAAAAAAACGACACGAATATCAACGGCGCTACGCTCAGCACCTTTTCCAAAGCGGTCGTTGAACCGGCAGATACGGGGAACTACCGGGTGATAGTTACCAATAGTCAAGGAAGCGATACCAGTAACGAGGCGGCACTCACCATTAATAAGGGGCCGGTGATAAATACGCAGCCAATAGCGCAGACCGCTTCGGTGGGCGGCATGGTTACCCTGCGCGTTTCCGCGAGCGCCGCCGGTCTGCCGATAACGTATCAGTGGTATCACAATACCGCTTCCATTTCCGGCGCGACCGACAGCGCCTTTACCATTGCGAGTGTCAAGGGCGCCGATGCGGGCAACTATTATGTGAAGGTTACCAGTAGTCAAGGAAGTACATCGAGCAATACCATAAAGTTGACCGTGAGCCGGGCCCTTAACACCGCCGCCTGCGCCGGCAATCCGCCGGCGGGCATGAAATGCGTTACGGGCGGAACATTCAGCATGGGGTCGGATAATCCTTTGGACCAGTATGCGGCGCCGGCCCATCAGGTTTCGGTATCCTCGTTTTACATGGATTCCACCGTGGTAACGCAGGGCGATTATTTTGCCGTAATGCATGTCAATCCTTCCGATACCAACGGCAATCCGTCCGACACGCTCGGCAATCCGCTCTGGCCGGTGAATAATGTCACCTGGTTCGATGCCCTCCTTTATTGCAATGCGCGGAGCAAGCGGGACAATCTCGACACCTTTTATAGTTTTACCGTGATAACCACCACCGGAGGGAGTTGCACCGGCTTAACCAATCTTACCTTAAATTTTTTGAATAACGGCTACCGGTTGCCGACCGAAGCGGAATGGGAATATGCCTGCCGGGCCGGGACCACCACCGGATTTTACTGGGGAGATGATGCGGCGACCGTGGACCAGTACGCCTGGTATTTTGGCAATTCAAACAACATGCCGCACCCTGTCGCCACAAAAACTCCCAACGCGTGGAAGCTCTACGATATGAGCGGCAATGTATGGGAGTGGTGTCATGATTGGGACACAACCTACACGTCGGCCGCGGCGACAGATCCTTTCGGGCCGACCAGCGCACCAGCCGGCAGCGCGCGCATTTTGCGGGGTGGTTCCTATTTGCCCGTCACGCAAAAAACCGATAATCTGCGCTGCGCCTTCCGCGCGGGCAACTTTCCGAACCAGAAAGCCGCCGACGACGGCTTCCGCTGCGTGCGCTATCCTTAATTTTTTTGCCTTGCCGCAAAAAAAATGACCGGTACCAGCCATACCGGTCATTTTTTTTTATTTACAAACACACTGCATGATTTTAATAAATGGTCACCTCCTTTTTTGTAAATATGATATTCCTATAATCCGGATCTTCCCGGCGTTCCATATTGCAGCGTTATCGCTGGGTTGATGGGACTCTGGGCCGCGCGCCAGTGTTTGCCGTAATTGTTATAGGCCGGATCATCGCAGAGCGAATCCAGCACAATCGATTTTTTAGCGGAACCAAGAGCGGGCCACTCTTGCGAATTGTTGCCGGCCGCAAAGGCGACCTGGTCCAGCACCGTGGAATCCTTGGCGCGCACCGCAAGCCAGTTGCCGCTGGTGGACGAAAGATCGAGCGCGCTCTGCACGCCTGGCCATGCATCGGCCCACGGCAGCGCTTTGCGGCCGATCACCACGAAACCGTGCGCCTTGAAAGCGAGATGGGGGATCGGACGAAACACGCCGTCTTTGTCGATGATGAGCGTATCGAAGGTCGTGTCGCGGTCGCCGGGATTGTAAAGCTCGATATATTCCGAATCGTCAACAGCGTACATGATTTCGGTAATAATGCAGCCGCCGCGTTCAGCCGAGGCGGCGCCGCCGCTCAGGCTTGTCTTGACCAAGGTTGCGCCGGGTGTGCCGATCGTTGCATTAATATCCAAGGCGCCCCCGGAAATCGTCATTGACGACATGGAAAGGGTCGTATCGCCGGCAACCCGATAGACGAGGTGTTGGCTCGAACGGTACAGGGTGTCCCGCGCCGCGCCGAGCGCGACAATCGTGAGCGTGCCGGCGGTGTTGTCGGGAATGTTATCGAGGCTCAGATACGTTTTGGCAGAACTCCGTTTAACTTTTACGCCGGCGGAAAAAGCGCCGGTGTCGGCCAAAAAACGGGCGAACACCGAATCGGCCGCGGTGGGAATATCGATCAGGCTCAGGTAAATCGATCCTTTACAAGGGGTAAGCCAGAAAGAAAGACTTTTGGTTTCGCCCGGTTCAAGGGAAATGGTTTGATGATCGCCGGTGTGCACAATCCCGTTATCATTTTTCGTTTGGAGCCCCACCCGCCGATTTTTCCCGGACGGAATAGAAAGGGCCGTGTCGGCGAGCGTCGGATTGCTTTGATTGATTTTAAGGGCAACGCGCAGCGTATCCATATCGCCGGCAGCAACCGTAATGACGAGGCTGTCGGCAATCGTCGCCAGTAATTTGCCGAGCTGCGGGCCGCTGCGGATGCGCGCCGCGACCTGGATTTTTGCATCACGCAAAGCCCAAAATTGGGTGGGATTGTTGGTGGAACAGCCGAGGACCAGCATCAGAAAATATCCCAGGACGATTTTGATTTTCATATATTTCCCCTTTTAATGTTTTTTAAAACCGGAGTTGCCTTTAATGCGATTATTGTGCCAGAAAAATAACAATCTTGTAGAAGTTTGATGTTTATAGAGATAGAATTATTTTAGCGACGGGCAAAACTTAAAAAGCAGTCGCGTTACTGCGCTGCACGGGCGCGACGATTGCAATAATGCAACGGGCCGGTTCAGCGAGCCGAAATATTGAGGGAGACTATATTTTTTTGCAAATCTTTTATTGCCCGCTTAACGCAGAGACACCTATTTTTTAGGCTCTAATGGGTGTCCGGGAATGTTTACATTAAGGAATTTGAGCGTTTTTACCTCTATTTGTACCTCTAAAGGAATCGGCGATGGCGGCCTCGGCACAGTCAAAAGCGGCGGGACAAAACGGCAAAGCCAAAACCGATGCGGCCGCTTTTATCGAAGCCTGCCGGCAACCCGAAGAAGCCTGTTTTAAGGGACTCGACTCCGGCGCGGGCGGATTGACAACGGAGCAGGCCTCCCGCCGGCTGGCCGAGGTGGGGGCCAACACGTCGTTTGCGGCAGAGCGCGTGACCATCCTCTCCGATTTTTTAAGCCGCGCGCGCGATCCTCTGGTAATTCAGCTGCTCATTATCTGCATCGTGGCCGCGATTCTGGGCGATTTTCGTTCGGCCGTGGTCGTGGGCGGAATACTGCTTTTAAGTCTCACCCTATCCATGATTCAGGAGCAGCGCTCCATTCGGGCGGTGGAGTCGCTTAAAAAATTGGTGCAGACTTCGGTCGAGGTCCTGCGCGACGGCAAGGAGCTGGAAATCGCTCCGGCCGATGTGGTCCCCGGCGACATCGTGGTTTTAAGCGCGGGCTCCATCGTTCCCGCGGACATTAGAATCATCGCGGCCAAAGATTTTTTTATCAACCAATCTTCCATGACCGGTGAATCCATGCCGGTGGAAAAATCCGCCCGCATTCCCGAAGGCGCCGTGAACGAGCCGCTCGAATTGCGCAACGCCTGTTTCCAGGGCAGCACCGTGGTGAGCGGCACGGCCCGCGGCGTGGTGATTGCCACCGGCATGCGCACCATGCTCGGCGCGATCTCGCGCGATATAGCGCGGCGCAAACAACCCACCGGTTTTGACAAAGGCGTAAAATCATTTGTCTGGCTCATGGTGAAATTCATGGTGGTCATGGTGCTGGCCGTGTTTCTGATAGTTGGCTTTACAAAACACGACTGGGCCTCGGCCTTGCTTTTCGGGCTCTCGGTCGCCGTGGGCTTAACGCCCGAGATGCTGCCCATGATCCTTACGGTTTGCCTGAGCAAGGGCGCCCTGGCCCTGGCGCGCAAAAAGGTGATCGTCAAGCAACTCAAATCCATCCAAAACCTGGGCGCCATGCGCGTGCTCTGCACCGACAAGACCGGCACGCTCACCCAGGACCGCATCGTGCTCGAACGTTATGTGGACGTAACCGACCGCCAGAGCGAAGACGTGCTGCGCTATGCCTACATGAACAGTTACTACCAGACCGGTTTGCGCAACCTGCTCGACAAAGCCATCCTGTCGCATGAGGACGTCGATGTTGAGCGCAGTTGCCGCAAGATCGATGAATTACCCTTTGATTTTGTGCGCAAGCGCATGTCGGTGGCCATCGAATACGAAGACGAACATGTTCTAATATGTAAAGGTTCGGTCGAAGACGTGTACGGCGTCTGCGACCGCTACCAGATCGACGAGGATATTTATCCGCTCATCGACCTGGTGCGCAGCGATCTCCTGGAAGAGTATCAGCGCTTGAGTTCGCAGGGTTACCGCGTGCTGGCCGTGGCGTACAAGGAATTCGGGCGGGAAAAAGAAGTTTTTTCCGCGGCGGACGAAAGCGGCATGATCCTGCTCGGATACCTGGCTTTTTTCGACCCGCCCAAGGAGTCGGCGGCGCAGGCCATCGGGGCGCTCATGGCCTCGGGCGTGACGGTCAAGATCTTGACGGGCGATAACGAATTGGTTACGCGCAGCGTCTGCCGCAACGTGGGCTTTGACGTACAAAAGGTCCTTACCGGCGGCGAGCTTGCCGCCATGGACGAGGCGCATTTTAAAACGGCCGTGGAAACGGCGGACGTGTTCGCCCGGCTCTCGCCGCTGCAGAAGGAAAAAATCATCGTCACCCTGCGCGCCGGCGGCCGAGTCGTGGGTTTCCTGGGCGACGGCATCAACGACGCTCCGGCCTTAAAAGCGGCCGACGTGGGCATCTCCGTGGACACCGCCGTGGATGTGGCCAAGGATTCCGCGGACATCATTTTGCTGGAGCGCAGCCTGCTCGTGCTGGGCGAGGGCATTCTGGAAGGCCGCCGAATTTTTGCCAATATAATCAAGTACATTAAAATGGGCGCCAGTTCCAATTTCGGCAATATGTTCAGCGTGGTGGGCGGC
>JAQUMP010000215.1 GCA_028718065.1 Chitinivibrionales bacterium
GCGCTAAGCCCAGTTTTGACGAGTCGTTGGCGACGCGTCGGGCGGATCAAAAAAATGGCCGTATAAAAACGTGGCGGCCGGGGCGTTGTAAAAATTGCCGAAATCCAGGGAAATCCCGCGTACGGGCCGATAAGAAATTGCACGGTTTTTCCACAGCACCGCAGGATTTGTCACGCTTACCTTTCCGTAAATATGCACGGCGGAAAATGGTTTTAATCCCAGGGTAATTGCGGCCGGGCCTAAAAGGCCGCTGTCGGCATGCGCCAGAACGCACCGGATTGAACCGGGTGATTTTTCCGACGGGGCCGAAAAAGTGAGCAGCGGCTCGTAGGGGCGCAAAATGGGGTAATCCGTAAAAAACCGCTCGATCCTCTCGGCGGACCAGGGCGCATATTGTTGCAGGATTTCCGGCGCGGGCAAATCGGCATCGGCGAGTTCCGGGAAAACCGCGGCAAGTTGCGGCAACTCTCCCTGCGGCACGTTAATGGGGTCGTCGTAGAAAGCCGCGATGGCCTGCCAGGTGGCGGAATTCAGTTGGTCAAGAGCCAGCATGAACGGGGCTTGGCTTTTGTCAAGCGGGATGAAAGTATAATTTTCTTGGGATTTTACCGAAGTTATTGCAAGGAGAGCAATGAAGGCATAAGATTTATTAAAAGACATGGTTTTAAAAATAATTCTGGTAGGGGCGCTGCCCCTAAGACCCCGTAATGAAAATGCTTATTGTAGCTAAAAGCAACTCACCCCTTAATCCCCTCTCTTAAAAGAGAGGGGAAACGGCGTCTGCCGAGGGGTGAGTTTAATAAGGCTACAATAAGCATTTTCCCTGGCGGGTTTAAGGGCCGGTCAGGCCCTTCCCTATTCTTATTATTTTACGGCGGCGAGCCCTTTCCAAAAAAATTAACACTCTGAAATATCCCCGGCAAAAAGTATTTTGTAAGTCAATCCATGCCAAAATTCCTAAAAAAAATACTATTATTACAAATAATATTATCAGGACTTATTAATCCTGTATCCGCCAAACCGCACCTTGCATTAGTATTAAGCGGCGGCGGGGCGCGGGGATTGGCGCAGATCGGCTGCCTAAAGGCCCTGGAAGAAGCGCATATAAAACCCGATTTAATCGTCGCCACGAGCATGGGCGCGGTCATCGGGAGTTTATACGCCTGCGGGTACAGCGTGGACAGCATCGCCCGTATTGCCCACGACATCGATTGGAACCGGGTTCTTTCCAACGCAGCCGACCGCCGTCAGCTCTTTGTAAGCCAGAAAACCGGACCGGTCAATTACCTGATGGAGCTGCGTCTGGATTATAACTTTGTCCCGATTTTACCGACGTCGCTCTCCAATGGCCAGACGTTGTATGATTGGCTGCTGCCCAAGGTCTCGGCGGCGCAAATTAGGGCGCAGGGCAATTTTGACAGCCTGCCCGTTCCTTTGCGGATCGTGACCACCGATATTGTTTCGGGCCGCCAGATTGTATTGTCAAGCGGCGATATTGCCTGGTCGGTGCGCGCCGCCTGCAGCGTGCCGCTGGTTTTTTCGCCTGTCAAGATGGACGACATGCTGCTCATGGACGGCGGCCTGATCGCCAATATCCCGGTGAGCGCCGCGCGCGAGGAGGGGCCCGATTATATTATTGCGATCGACGTGACTTCGGCGCTCCAGAGCGCATCCCAACTCGACAACCCTGCCCGGCTCATGGGGCAGGTGGTAGATATTGAAATCAGCCGTCGCAAAGAGAATGAAAAACAGCTTGCCGATATCGTTATCGCCCCCGATTTAGGCCGCTATGGCAACACCGATTTTTCTAAAATCGATTCGTTAATCGGGCGCGGCTATGGCGCCATGCGGGCTTCCATCGAAAAGATCAAGGTTCGCCGCGACACCGCTTCCTGTTCACCGAAGCCTCTTCTAAAGCGCGCGCCCCTTTTAATCGGCGGATTTAAGTACCGCGGCAATGAACGCACCGATGCGCGATTTATCCGGTCCGTGTTGTCAAGTGATATCGGCGATACGGTAAAAGCCCAAACCGTCGCTAAAAATGTTTCGGCGCTCTACGCCACCAATCTCTTTGAAAACGTTTCGGCGCAATTCGACAGCGCCGGGACGCTGCATTTTGTCTTCGACGAAAAAAAATATTGGCGTGTGCATCTGGGCCTGCGTTACGATGAATCGCGCCTGGGCGAAGGCTATATTGAACCGGCCTATGAAAACCTGTTCGGTCGCGATATGTGCGCATCGGCCTACATCCAATATGGCCTGCGCCGCGAAAAATACGCGCTGGATTTTTCCGCCAATCACCTCTTCTCCCGCATGATCGCCACCACCCTGGAGGCCCAAGGGTATATTGCGCAGGAACTGCTGGTGCGGCGTATCGATAAGCCCGACTCGCAAACCTATGAATTGAGCGAACAGTCTCTGCGCAAGGCCGGCGTCATGCTCCTGCTCGGCACGCAAGTGGGCAAATTTTCCATGATCGAAGCCGGCATACGGGCGGAACAGTTTACCGCGCGTCAATCATCCGGGAGCGTATTTTTAAACCCCCTCAACAATCTTGAAAACGGCCTGCGTTTTGTTTTGGCGCGCCTTACCATCGACGATCTGGACAAATTTCCCTTTCCCAAAAATGGACGGAAACACTATATTTCCATCGGCGGCGCGCCGGCGATTACGGGAAACGACCAGCCCTTTGCGAAAGCGGACGGCAGTTTTAGCAGGTATTTGACTTTCGGCAACAACCATACTTTTTTCGGCCAGGCGCTGTTTGCCTGGGCTTCCGACTCTCTGCCCGCCGTGGAACGGGTTTATGTCGGCGGCGTAAAACCCGAAGAACGCTTCCGCGACATCGCGGTCTACAATTATATTCCTTTTGTCGGCCTGGCGCAGCGCGCCCTCGTGGGCGACGTCATGGGCATACTGCACGGCAGTTACCGGTATTGCTTGCAAAGGGACTGGTACCTGAATGCCGATGTTGACATAGGATATGTCGGCGTTTATGCCAATACCCGCGACCTGACCCTGCAAAAAGTACGCGCGAACGCCCCCGTCGGCGTCGGCATCGGCGCGGCCTACGCTTCGATCGTGGGCCCGGTGCGGTTTTCGTGGGGGCGCCTGGTGCGGAATCCATTGCAACAGATCGCGTCGAGCAATATATTTTATCTGTCTCTCGGATACGATTTTTAGACCTCTAACCAAGCGGGCCTATGCGCATACCCATAGCTATCAAGGTTTTTGCCGGATTCCTTATCGTGATCCTGCTCAATCTCTCGTTTGTCGTGATCGTCTCGCGGCTCTACGATCTTACCATTATCGTCACGATTTTAAAGCGGCAGAACGACATCAAGAACCAGTTGCTGGTTTTAAACAACCTTAATTCCGACCGCAAGCGCAGCCAGCTCAGTTACACCGAAATCCACAAACCGGAGTCCGTCGAGAATTTCAGGCTGTCAAGCAACCGCGTCAAGGCCCTGCTCGATTCCATAACCATCCAGCTCGATACCATCGTCATGCTCGATTCCACCGTGTCGGACCGCAGCATCGAGGGCATGGCCGCCAACAGCGCCACCATCGCCGAGCTGCGCGAAGTGATGTCCGGCGGCGTCAAGAAGCATAATTTATTGTATGTCAATAGTTTCGCCGAATTGGCGACGCCCGCGAACGCCGCGGCGCGTCCCGACCCCAAAAAAATGGCGCTTTTTACCGCGGTAATCGACACGGCCAACCAGGATTTTACGCGAGACCTGAAAAATGCCGATGCCAGGATCGACGCGCTTACGAAATATTTTATCTACGATATCGACCAGCGCATCGGCAATGCCAAACGTCTTACCGTGATCATCCTGATCGCCATGCCGATCATGGCGCTCCTGATCGGTTTGCTTTTTTCCACCGCCATCACCACCTCGCTGCGCCGGCTTAAAGAGTCGGCCCGGTATATCGGCAAGGGCAATTTCGATTTTAATCCTACCGGCTATCCTCAGGACGAGATCGGCGATCTGGCCAACGCCTTTTTTACCATGGCCGTCGATTTAAAAAACACGCAGGAAGAGCTGGTGCGCTCCAAGCGCCTGGCGGCCATCGGCGAGGTTGTTGCTTCCGTAAATCACGAAATCAACAACCCGCTTATGATAATTTCCGGTAATGCCCAGTTTTTGGAGATGTCCATGGAAAATTTTCCGGATGAGCTCAAGGACCGGGTTAAGGCCATTTTAGAGGAAACCGAGCGGATATCGGCCGTAACGCGCAAGTTGCGCGAGATAAAAAACCCGGTGGTCGAAGACTACACCTCCAGCGGCGAGCAGATGATAAACCTTGACAAATCGTCATTAAATGAAAACAATCCGCCACGCCCGCAGTAATCGGGGCACGGCATTCAAAACCATGATAACGAGCGTTCCCCGGCGGATTATCTGGGTCTGCCTGCTGGCCGCGGCGCCGCTGCCGCTGCTGCATTGCGCCGGTCAATCCAAGCTCAATATGGTGACCTACGACCAGCAACTTCTGGGCGAGGCCGAACGCGCCTTCGGTCAAAAGCGATTTTCGGATGCCGCCAAATTATATGCGCAGATCCGCGATTCCTACGGTAAGACGCAATCGGCGTCGGTGGCCCAGTACAAACTTGGGCTTTTATATCTTTTTTACGATAATCCCGATGCCGATTGGAAAGCGGCGCTGGTTGAATTCAAGCGCTTCGCAAGCTCCTATCCGCAGGACGACCGCATCGATGAGGTCAATAGTTGGATCAGGGTCTTGGTGGCCATGGAATCGTTTGAAGCCCAATTCGAGCTCAATTCCGCCCGCATCCGGGCCTTGAAAAACCGTCGGAACACCGCCTCCGAAAATACCGATGCCATGATGGAAGCCCTGCAGCATTGCATTATGGAAAAAGATTCCCTGAGCCGGCAGGTTACCAAACTCGAAAACCTGATCCAGGTCCTCGAAAAAACAAAATAGCGTCCGTCCGCGAGTATAATCATTATGGCAGGACTGCTTTTTCGCGCGGAGATTCCCCCGCTCCATACGCTGGTCGTAAAAGTCGGCAGCCGAATCCTTACCGCCGGCGACGAGAAGGCCTTTGTCGCGCGCTTAGACGGCTTGGTGGAGGACATCGTCGCGCTGCGCCGCGAAGGCGTCCGCACGCTGCTGGTTTCGTCGGGCGCCATCGCCCACGGCATGCGCGCGCTCAAACTCAGCGCGCGGCCCTCCACGATCCCGCACAAGCAGGCCGCGGCCGCCATCGGACAGATCCGTCTCATGCAGGCCTGGGAAACGCGCTTCGCGGCGCGCGGGATTCCTATCGGTCAAGTACTTCTTACGGCCGACGACCTGCGGCACAAGGAACGCTACCTGAACCTGCGCAATACGCTCTTTGCGCTTTTGCAGATCGGGGCCGTGCCGGTGATAAACGAAAACGATTCGGTGGGTGTGGCGGAGATACGTTTCGGCGACAACGATACCCTGGGGGCGCATATCGCGCTTTTGGCGCACGCGGACGCGTATGTCAATTTAACCGATATCAACGGTCTTTACGACGCCGACCCGTCGCGCCATAAGCAGGCCCGGCATATTCCCCTGGTTACGCGCCTCACCGCCGCGTTGCATGGTCTGGCGCGGGAGACGGGCTCGGCCGTGAGCGTGGGCGGGATGAAAACAAAACTCAAGGCGGCGGAAATGGTAACGCGCGGCGGGATCGCGGCGATCGTGGGCGACGGCTTTAACCGCACGCTTCTGGAAGTGCTGCGGGACGCTTCGGCCGCCACCGTTTTTTTACCGACGCAAAAACGCCTGCATGCTAGGCAATGTTTTATCGCGTTTGCGCAAAAAACGGCCGGGGCGCTCGGCATCGACGACGGCGCCGCCGCCGCGCTCATGGCCCGCGGCAAGAGTCTGCTGCCGGCCGGAATCCGCTCGGTGCAGGGCGATTTTTCGGCCGGCGACAGCGTGGATATCGTAGATGTCAAGGGCCGCGTCCTCGGCCGCGGCCTGGTTAATTTTTCGGCCCTCGAGGCCCGCAAAATTGCCGGACTCAAGAGTAATGAAATCGCCAAGGTATTGGGCGAAAAGACTTTCGACGAAGTCGTCCACCGCGATAATCTGGTGGTATTTTAACGGATTCGTAGAAACGCCGTAGAGACGTAGCGCGCTACGTCTCTACGGATTATATTAGGGGTTTTTGTATGTCAATCAACATCAGCGCCTCCATCGACCGTATCGCCGCCGACGCGCGCCGGGCCGCGCGGCTTCTGCAAAATGTTTCCGCCGAAAACATTAATCAGGCCATGCTGAGCATGGCCGGGCTGCTGAAGGCCAACCGGCCTCAAATCGAGCGCGAAAACCGGCGCGACATCGCCGCGGCTGCGCGCCGGGGACTCTCGGAGGCCATGATCGACCGGCTGACGCTCTCCG
>JAQUMP010000216.1 GCA_028718065.1 Chitinivibrionales bacterium
ATCTGGTCATTAATGTGCCGGCCGGGAAAAAATCCTTGCAGGACAGCAAACCGATCCGCAGCGCCGCGGTACTGCGCGGCGTGCCCTACATTACCACGCTGGAAGGCGCCCAGGCGGCCATCAGCGCCATGGATTCACGCGGGAAAATAGGGTACTCAGTCAAGACAATTCAGGAATATGCAAAACAATTAATAAAACAATAAGATTAAAATCTGGAAAGGGCTCCGCCCTTTAAATCCCGTAATGAAAATACTTATTATAGTTAACAGAATAAGAATGCCTTGCTGGGGGAATAATTTTTAAATAGATTTAATTTTAATGTTTTAAATACAATACGCATTTTCCTTACCGGGTCTAAGGGGCGGTGAGCCCCTTCCAGAATATTAGGGGTTAAAAATTATGTCCAAATTCATATTCATTACCGGCGGGGTTGTTTCTTCGTTAGGCAAAGGAATTACTGCTGCATCAATCGGACTTTTGCTAAAATCGCGTGGCCTTAAAATCGCGCACCAGAAATTCGACCCCTATTTGAATGTGGATCCCGGCACCATGAACCCCTATCAGCACGGCGAAGTCTACGTCACCGACGACGGCGCCGAGACCGATCTTGACTTAGGGCATTACGAACGCTTTACCGGGGTCACCACCTGTAAAAACAGCAACTTTACCGCCGGGCGCATCTACGATTCCATCATAAAAAAAGAGCGCCGCGGCGACTACCTTGGCGGCACGGTGCAGGTCGTGCCGCACGTAACCGGCGAAATCTGCGACAGCATCCGCAGCGTGGCCTGCCCGGAAATCGATGTGGTCATCTCCGAAATCGGCGGCACCGTCGGCGACGTTGAGAGCCTGCCGTTCCTGGAAGCGCTGCGCATTTTCCGCATGCAGGAGGGCAGGGGCAACGTGCTCTTTATCCACGTTACCTTAATCCCCTTTCTGCGCAAAGCCGGCGAAATAAAAACAAAACCAACCCAGCACTCCGTGGGAAAGCTGCGCGAAATCGGTATTATCCCGGACATGCTTATCTGCCGCACCGAGCGTCACCTTGACAAAGACCTGCGTTCCAAACTTTCGCTTTTCTGCAACGTGGACGCCGACGCCGTGGCCGAGGCCTTCGACGTTGACAACACCATCTACGAAGTGCCGCTCGATTTTGCGGCGCAGAACGTTGACTCGGTGATAATCGACATTCTCGGCCTGCGCTCCGGCAAACGCAACCTGGCGCCCTGGCGCGATTACGTGGACCGCGTGACCAACGCCGAACACACGGTCACCATCGCTATCGTGGGCAAATATTCGGAACTGCTCGATGCCTATAAATCCATCCACGAGGCGCTCAATCATGCCGGCGCCGCGAATATGGCAAAAGTCTGCATTAAAAGCGTTTCGGCCGAAGAAATCGAGGAAAAAGGCGCCAAGGCGGTACTTGCGGGCGCCGGCGGGATTTTGGTCCCCGGCGGTTTCGGCGGCCGCGGGGTCGAAGGCAAAATCGAAGCGGTGCGGTATGCGCGCGAAAACAAAATCCCCTATTTTGGAATATGCTACGGCATGCACATGGCCGTTATCGAGTTTGCGCGGAACGTGCTCAAGCTCGAAGGCGCCGATACCACCGAAAATAATCCCGATACGAAATTTCCGGTGATCCACATAATGGAAGAACAAAAACGTATTGTTAACAAAGGCGCTACCATGCGGCTCGGAGCGTATCCGTGTGCGCTAAAAAAGAATTCGCAGGCGCGCAAATGCTACGGCAAGGATTCAATCAGCGAACGCCACCGTCATCGATACGAATTCAACAACGAATATCGTGATGCTTTTGAGAAAAGCGGCATGGCGCTTTGCGGTCAGTCGCCCGATGGAATCCTGGTGGAAATGGTTGAACTTGCAGGACATCCCTGGTTCTTGGCGGTGCAGTTCCATCCGGAATTCAAATCCCGCCCGGTTGAGCCGCATCCGCTCTTCCGGGATTTTATCGGCGCATCGGTAAAGTACGGCAAGACAAAATAAATAATCACCACGAGTAGAGCCCGTGGTCTTAATTCGCTTTCTAAAAGGGAGTTTTTTTGACCTCTATCCCCTGTCCCTTTCTCCTGTCAGAGAAAGGGGTAAGAAGATCAAAAATATACCCTCTCTGATAGGAGAGGGTCGCACGAAGTGCGGGGAGAGGTTAAAACTGGCAATGCCGAGTAATTCGCCCATGCAAAGCATGGGGTTTCCGATTTAAATAAAGGAGAACTTCTCTGGTATGTCCGATTCACTACACGAAGCCTGCGGCGTTTTCGGGGTCTTTAATAATTCCGACGCCGCCCGCCTTACCTACCTCGGCCTCTACGCCCTGCAGCACCGCGGCCAGGAAAGTTCTGGCATAGTAACCTCGAATACAAAATGTCTGCAAATGTTTAAGGCCATGGGCCTGGTGAACCAGGTTTTTACCGCCGAAAACCTGCAGGCCATCGCGGGTATGCACGCCATCGGTCACAACCGCTACTCAACCACCGGCTCTTCCACGGTCACCAACGCCCAACCAATCCTGATTAACTGCCGTTTCGGCCAGATCGCGGGCGCGCACAACGGTAATCTTACCAACGCGGCGGCCCTGCGGACCTGGATGGAACAGGACGGCTCGATTTTCACCACCTCCACCGACACCGAAGTCATCATGCACCTTATCGCGCGCTCCAAGCGCGAAAACGCCGAGGCCATGATTCTGGACGCACTCTCGGGTGTCAAGGGCGCCTATTCCATAGTTTTCCTAACGCCCGACGCGCTTTACGGCGCGCGCGATCCCTACGGCTTCCGGCCGCTGCTGCTGGGGCAACTGGGGTCAAATTTTGTTTTATCGTCGGAGACCTGCGCCTTTGACCTGGTGGGGGCCAAGCTCGTGCGCGAAATCAGGCCCGGCGAAATGGTGCGCATCGATAAAAACGGGGTCGACAGTTTCGCGATTCCCAATTACGAGAGTTCCGTGCACTGTTCGCAATGCGTGTTCGAATTTATCTATTTTTCGCGGCCCGACAGCTACGTCTTCGGCGAAAACGTTGACAAAGTGCGCCGCAAGCTGGGCCGCATCCTGGCGCGCGAGCACCCCGCCGCGGGAGCGGATTTCGTGATGGGCGTGCCCGATTCATCCACCACCGCGGCGCTGGGCTACTCGCAGGAATCGGAATTGCGCTACGATATCGGGCTTATCCGCAACCATTACGTGGGTCGCACGTTTATCAACCCGCGCCAATCGGGCCGCGATTTCGGCGTGCGCGTAAAGTTTAACCCGGTCAAGGGCGTGCTGCGGGGGAAAAAAGTCGTGGTGGTGGACGATTCCATCGTGCGCGGCACCACCATGAAAAAAATCATCCAGCTTATAAAGTCGGCCGAACCCAAGGAGATCCACCTGCGCATTTCCTCGCCGCCCATCATGTGGCCCTGTTATTACGGCATCGACATGCCCACCAAGGAGGAACTTATCGCCTCGGCCCAGGAGATCGACGCCGTGCGCAAGTACATGGAAGTGGACACGCTCGGCTACCTTTCGATCGATGGTTTACTTTCGGCTATGCCGGGGGAAAAGAGCAATTTTTGCGTGGCCTGCTTTCGCGGAGACTATCCGGTTCCCGTTAAGGGCAACAATAATCCTCCAAGCTGCTGAATACTTTAAGAATTAACTAAAATATTTTGGTTACGCCCGCTCGCCGCTGCGTAGCGCTTTGGCGAAGCAGGGAGGCGTTATATTGGTGAGATTTGTCCGTAAAAGTAACCTCTGTTAAATGCGAGCATTATTCTTGACAAAAGAATCAGAACTCTCAAGCGTGCCTATCCCCCGAAAACATCGACCCTTTCCGCGCACCCTGTGCTTTTTATTGGTGTTGTTTTTTAGCTTTTTCATATTTTCAGAAACCGCCAAAACCCCTCTTTCTCTGTTTGCTTTGCCGGAAAACGGTAAAACCGGAGAATCCGTTTTGCCGGCGGGTTGGAAAAGGGTCGACGGCAAGGGTACCGTATATTCATTAGTAAACGATGACTCCGGCCTCTGTTTACATGCAGTCTCAAACCACGGCAATATGAGCATCGGGAAAAAATTGTCGGTCGCGGTCGAGGATTACCAAACGGCTTCGTGGCGCTGGAAGGTGGTGCGCTTTCCGGACGGAGGGCGGGAAGATATAAAAAAGAAAAACGATTCGCCCGCGGGCATTTACATAATGCTCAAAGACGGCTTTTTCTTTAAATCCCTCAAATATGTCTGGAGCGATACTTTACCCGCGGGCACCATGGTGCCGAGCAAGTACAATTCCAATGTAAAAATCATCGTGCTGGAATCCGGCACTGCCCATCAGGGCCAATGGGTACCAGAAAAGGTAAATCTTAAAGAGGACATCGCCCGCTACATTGGAAAAAATCTTACGCAAATAATCGGCGTGGGCATCCTGACCGACGCCGACAATACCAGTTCCCTGGCCGAAGCGTATTATGCGGATTTTATGCTGCTACCGAAATGATATCTGTATCTTTAATTTCTCGCGGATATCAACCGCCGGTACGGAAACCTTAATCAGTTCTTCGCGTTCGTCATAGGTAAATTGGGCCACCTTGCCGTTTACACGACAAGAACCGGGCACCCTTTCGCCGAAAAGCTCTACCGTAACGGACCTCTTTTTTAACTGCCCCGAATATGACCCTTCGGTGGGCGCAACCGTAATGATAGTCGCGCGCCCCTCCTGCTTATACAGCAAGGGCGTAATCGCGCGTTTGCCATTCAGGTAATCCTGTGAGCGACCATCGTCTTCGTAAAGATCGAAGCGCGAAGAACAATCGCCCTCGCCGGGATAGCAGCGCAGGATAAGCTGCGCAAGCGGCTCCGTGGTCATGCGCGCGGTATAGGGTTGCATTGGAATTATGGTCCCGCCGCGAACAAAAAGGGGCTGCCGCGCAAGCTCGTAGCTACGGGTTTGTTTGCTCTCGCCCGTAAACTTATCTCCGGTAAATAAATCGTACCATGCGCCTTGCGGGAACCAAACCGTTTGTAAGGCGTCCTTTTTAGGCCCGGTTCCCGGCGTGGTAACCGGCGCGGCCAAAATGTTATCGCCGAACAAATATTCCTGAGGATTGCAGTAGGCTTCTTCCAACTCCAGATACTCCAGGTACATCGGGCGCAGCAGCGGCAGGGTGGCATTATAGGCCTGAAAAGCGGTTGAATAGATATAGGGCATGAGCCGTGCGCGCCACTGAAAACTTATGCGCATGGAGTCTTCGGCGTCTTTGTCCCATTTCCAGGGTCGGCGGTCGGTATCGCCGAAGGAGTGCAGGCGCATGCAGGCGCTGGTAAGCCCGAACTGCACCCAGCGCGCAAAAAGTTCGGGATCTTCCTTGGGCGCCCAGAAGCCGCCCAGATCGTGCGCCCAGTAAAAACAGCCGGCATTGCCGGATTGGGCCGTAAAGGGCACGATAAACGTAAGCATCTCCCAACAGCCTTTACAGTCGCCGGAGAACTGAATGGGATAGCGATGGTCGCCCCAGCCGCCCCAGCGCGAAAACGACATGCCGCGCTGTCCGTTTTGTAAAGAGTGCTTAAAGTAAAGATGGTTGAGCCACGGCAGGTGCTTTAAACCCGGAACGCCGCTTACGTACGGAACCAGCGAATCCTGCTGCCAATCCACCCACCAGAAATCGACCCCGGCGCGCTCGAGCGGCGCATGCGCATGCTTAAAATAGGCTCGCATGTAATCGCGGTCGCCCGCCAGAAACGGCAGGTTCGAACGGCCCTTGCTGCTACGGCCCTGTTCCTTCATAAAATCTTCGTAGCAATCCTCGTGATTGCGAATGCCGTCGTGCGGATGGATATTCAACACGGTTTTAATACCGTCCTGCTTGAATTCCTCCAGCAGAGCCTCGGCATCGGGCAGGAGCTTGCGGTTCCACGACCAGCCCGACCAGCCTATGTTGCCCGCCCAGCCGAAGCCGCTCGGCGCGTCGTAGCGGTGCCAGCCCATGTCCATGACCATAATGTCAAGCGGGAAATCGTGGTCCTTGTATCCCCGCACCAGCGTGCGATAGTCGCCGGAAGTGTAGTCCCACCAGCGGCAATACCAGGAGCCGAAAATCTGCTTGCGCGGAATCGGCACCGGGCCGCTTACGGCGGCAAGCGAGCGCAGGGCCGATTTATAATCGTTGCCATAGCCGAAAAGATACCAGTCTTTGCGTCCGTCAACCGCTCCCTGCGCCACCCAGTCGTCGCGCAGCACGGCTTTGCCGGAATCGTCGATAACAAACCACCCGCTGCGCGCAAGCAGGGCGTCGGGGCATTTGCGGTAGCAGTCTACTTCGTCAAGCGTTGTGAGCGGGCCTTGCAGGTTGCCGCTGTTTGGCATGCCGGGGACCCAAAAAACATTCTGCGAACCTTTGCTTATGC
>JAQUMP010000217.1 GCA_028718065.1 Chitinivibrionales bacterium
TGCATACACGTCCCCCTTTAGTTTGGCGGTGAACTTGAAAACGTATTTTTTTGTTTATCGTTGTATTTGTCAAAGAACCGTTATCATGGCGCGTTGGATGGCAACCCCGTTTACTTTTACGATACACCCATACGGACCCATCGCCGGACGGCGCATCGGCAAGCGGGCCGGCAGGGCGGCGCGCGCCGCCGGGAGGATGCTCCGCCACACGGTTATTCCGCGCAGATCAACGATGCGGATGTCGATGCGGTCGCTCGGGTCAATTCCTTGAATCTGCGGCACAACGACCTCTAATCCGCCCGAAAGCGCCACAAGGCGCACTTTGTTCAGCATGCAGGGAGCGGGACGTTGGTTCCTGACTTGTGTGGGCGCCCCGTTAATCGAAAGACTTATGGTTTGCCCCGCGGCGAAAGGCGCCGAAAGCGTATGCGCGGCCGCGTTGTAAGCGGGGCTCGCGATTTTGACGCCGTTTAAGTACACCGCCGACGGCGCCGCGCCGAGATACACGCTTACGGTGCACGGCACGGTCATGGCCGGGGCGATCACCGTTACCGCATTGCCGGCCGCGGCCGCGCAGGAAATCGGTTTTTGTTTGCTGCCGTCAAGGTAATCCACGTAGGTAAAACCGCACTTATCGCCCGCGTTTCCGGGAAAAGCGTTGATGACCACGTTCCGGGTGTTATTAAAATCGGCGTTCCAGCGCTTGGCATTGCCCGCATAAACCTGTCCGGTCACATACACCGAATTGGTTTTAATATAGACCGGGATCTGTTGCAGCGGAATTGAGCCGGTTGTAAATGAGGCGCCGCCGGTATGGGTCTCGGCGTAGTTAAAGAAATTGATCCATGTTCCGGCCGGAAGGTAGACGCTGCGGGTCATCCCGTCCTGACAGATGGGTGCAACTAAAAACGCGGGACCGAACAGGTATTCGTCGACGAGGGCGTAGGTGTTGGCGTCGTCCGGGTACATATAGGGCAGCGGCCGCATGAGAACGCCGTTGTCCGCCGAGGTATTGACGAGTGAATAAATATAGGGAACAAGGCGCATGCGCAGTTCGCAAACGCCGCGGTATTTCGCCACGAGGGAATCCGAGCGGGTTGTATAGAGCCAGGGTTCTTTTCCGTCAACCATATTTTCCATAAAGCCGGAAAAACAGCCGAAGGCGAGCCAGCGCAGAAGCTGGGCGGCCGGGATCCTGGCCGCGCCGGTATTGTAGCCGCCGATATCCGACCCCCACACCGGAAAACCGAGGAATCCGACTTTAATGGCGGCGGCGATGCTGCCGGAAAGACCGCCCCACGGAGGGTTCGCATCGCCGCCCCAGACGCCGCCGATATACTGCTGGCTGCGCTGATACGCCGAGCGGGGAAAATTAAACTGGTCGTCGCCCCACTTGACGCGGAGGGATTGATCGGTGACCTTGGCGTTAAGATAAAGGTATTTTGCCTGTTTCTGGTTCGTGGGCGTGCTGTCGTGCCATGGGCTGGAAAAAACCTCGGTGTTCTCTTCGCATCTGTCCATTTTATGGCCTTGAACGCCCACGCCGTTCTGGAGGGAATCCAGCCGCCGCACATACCAGTCCACCGCCGCCGGGTTGGTAAGATCGAGGTAATCGTAGCCGCCGCTCAGGTAGGTTCCGGCGGGCGGGACCGGATTGCCCCAGGTCAGCGGAGCGGCCCAGGTCATTACTTTTACATTATAGCCGGTATCGCTGTTAATCTGCTTGATCCACCCGGCGGGGTTGGCAAAAGAGGCGCTAAAATTCATTGCTCCCCATTGGTTGCCGCCGTCGCTGTACGGGCGGTCCACCCACAGCGCGGTCAGGGGAATCAGGTTTGATGCATAATTGGTTACATCGTTCAAGACTTGCGCCGAGCCGCTGTAATTGTCTTGCCATATAGTAAGTCCGCAGGCCCAGATGGGAACCTTTTTCGGGGCGCCGATGATTTTAAAATAGGCCTGATGGATTTTGTCTCCGGTAGGACCGTAAAAAAGATACCAGTCGATGGTATTGGTGGTATGCGTAACGGTCGTTAGATGGTTTATGCCGAAACTATATGTTCCTTCCGCAAAGCTGTCGAAAAAGGCGCCGTAACCGAGGCTGCTCATGTAAAAGGAGGACCAGACGCGGTGAAAGGGCGGATCGTTGGCCTGACCCAGGATATTGCTGTTTGAAATGGTGATGGTCTGCCCCCGGATGTCCGGGCCGTGGCCGAAAAGATTCTGGCAGGTGATGCCGAAGAAATGGTCGCCCTCGTCCTTCATGGTGATTTTTACACTGCCCGCCGCGGCCGAGGTTCCATACAGGCGGATGCCGCCCGTGGGAACGGCGGTAAATACAACGGATTGGCCCGCGGAAAGATTGATGATAAAACTGTCGGCGGTCTGCCGCGTGGAGACGATTGCGGCGTAGTTTGCGCTTCCGAAAGAGATACCCGTTATTTCGAGCAGGGTTTTGGCGCCGGCCGCTACCGTGACGTTCATGGGTGAATCGACCGTGGTAACGGTAAAACCGCCCGCGCTCCATCCGAATGCGGAGCAAACGCACGCCGTAAAAAACAACCATAAAACCGGGCAAAATAAATTCTTCATGGGGTGCTCCTTATGTTAAAACAACGGCGTGCCGGTATAAAGCGGCCCTTGCCTTTGCGCCGGGCATGGGTTTATGATATTATTATCATGCACTGGTTAATATATGCCTATTTCCCTTGACAGTCTATGGGATAAAGTATTTTAATTATATGAAATCTGATCATTTCAGGAAAATATCGCGCCGCGCCCGTACCGGCGAAAGTATCTTCTGTTATCACCCGCTTGACAAAATCGCCAACAGCTATCCGCTTATAATTCAATGGGCCGGATCATCACGCTGGACGCCGGAGGATTCTTATGAACGTAAAAAGTCCGACGTTGTCGGCATTGAGCAGGTGACCGCGGGCAACGCGCGGTTTATCCAGGACCAAAAGGAATATATCGTCGCGCCGGGCGATGTTTTTCTGCTGCGGCAGGGAGTGCATCATTTCTATACGGTCGGGCCGGCGGGTTTTCTTCACAAGCGGTTCGTGCGCTTGGGCGGTGCGCTGTTGGATTCGTTTCTGCGGACGAGCGGGCTTTGGGAGTATGACGTTATCCGGCCGCAGGCGCCGGCCGCCCTTGAGCGCCTGCTCAAGAGGGCGGACAATATTTTAAAAGTCAAGCAAGGCCAGTGGGTCGAAAGCCTTTCCCTGACCGCCTACGAACTGCTTATGCTCCTGGCCAAAAGCATTCCCCACCATGCCGCGCCGGCCGTGGCGCGGGCGCTTGCCTTTATGGAACAGAACCTTGCGCGGCCGCTCACAAACCGCCTTATCTGCGAGCAGGCCGGCGTGAGCATGCCCCATTTCAATCGCCTTTTTAAACAGGCGGTCGGCATGGCGCCGATGCGCTATCTTATTTCGCAGCGCGTGGCCTGGGCCGCGCGCCTGCTGCAGGAAACCGGGCTTTCCATTAAACAGGTGGCGGTCTCGGTGGGATACGAAAACCAGCTCTATTTTTCGTACGTGTTCAAGCGCCACACGGGGTTTTCACCCAAAGCCTACCGCGCAAAACTTGACAATAGGTAGCATCGGCCAACGCTACGCCGACTCCCGCACAATAAATTTGGTTTGAAGTTCCTTGTGCTTGATCCCGCTTTCCTTATTCCGGGATTTTACCAGAGTTGGTTTTAAAATACGGCGGGGGTTACACCGGAATAAGCGTGCTTGTCCTGGCATAAGCCGCAGTCATCGATTCTCCGGATTCCCATTCTTCAGGAGTGAGCGCGCGAGGTTCAATCGGTTGAAATAGTTCATAGAGTGCATCGGTCATCTTTTCAATACGCTGCCAATGGTTCAATTCCCTGAAAGCCTCCGATACAACGACAACGTCGATATCGCTATCATCCGTGAACGTTCCTGTTGCATATGACCCGAATAAAATCATTTGATGCACCGGGATGCCGGTCCGCTCAAGAGAGGCTTTAAATTTATTGAGGATTTCTAAAGCTGTTTTTTTATCCATTTGAGAACCTCTTCGGTTTGAATGATTATTGAATCGGTAAGCAGGTCGGTATACGTTGCGAGTAGCTGGGAAAAATCCTCCGGGTATCTGGTAGAGACGCTCGCATCATTCAATTGGAGCAGGAATTTGCCGATCTTTTCGTCCGGCTTTTTTCCTGATTTATTAACAAGCAGCACTAGGCTATGGGTTTTGGGCGGAACCTCTGCGGTAACTTCAAAAAGCAGGCCCTTTAAAGCCTTTTCAATGGCAAGGTGGCACATATGGACCGTGTAGACGTTGCGCCCTGATTGCCGGAGCGCTCGCGCCGTATCAAAATCGTACGACGCTTGAATGAGCCAGTTTTCAGTGTGCTTGTTCATATTGTTTTCTTTAATTCCATCATTTCAGTTTCGCGAACTTGACCTATGGTTCAGCATCCGTCGTATAAACGATTCCCGCTTTAAAAAACTACGCCGACTCCCGCACAATAAATTTGGTTTGAAGTTCCTTGTGCTTGATCCCGCTTTCCCGGCCTTCCAGTTTGTCAACAATCATGTTGATGGCATAGTCGCCCATTTCCAGTTTGGGCTGGCGCACGGTGGTGAGCATGGGCTCCACCACCATAGCCGCGGGAATATCGTCAAAGCCTACCACGGCCAATTTTCCAGGCACGGCGATGCCGCGCTTTTTGGCCTCCTTGATGATGCCGATGGCCACCATGTCGCCGGCCGGGACGAAAACGGCGCTTACCGGCGGATCGCAGGCGAGGATTTTTTCAAAAATCGCCGCGCCGGCATCCATGTCGTCGTCGGCCGCATCAAAGATAAGATTTTGATTTAGGGCGATATTGTGTTCGGCCAGCGCCGCCGTATAACCCTTAACCCGGTCGGTCATGGGAATGTTCCCGCGTGCGGTTGTTACGCAGGCGATGTTTGCGTGGCCCTTCTGGAGAAGATATTTGGTGGCGTCCATGGCGCCCTGGGTATTGTTGACATATACGGAATCCAGCGTTTCGCAGGTGCGCGCGACCACGATGCAGGGCACGCTTTCGTCGGCGAACACCTTGAGCTCGTCATCGTTTACGGTTGCGCCGATTAAAATGGCGCCGTCGATGCGGCGCTCGCGCGAAAGGCGCTGAAAGAGCTGGGCCTCGGATTCCTTCTGGCCGATGGTATCAAAGAGCTGCACGGTGTATTCGATGTCGCGGTTGGTGCTCTTGATGCCTTGCAGGATGCGCACCACAAACGAGGACGCCAGGTTGGGCACGATCACGCCGATGGACCCGGATTTTCTCGTGGCAAGCCCGCGCGCGATGACGTTGGGATAATAGCTTAAGTCCTTGGCGATCTTGAGCACTTTTTTCCGGGTGGTTTCGGAAATGTTGGGTTTGTTGTTTATGACCATGGAAACGGTGGCCGAGGTAACGCCGGCCCGTTCGGCGATGTCTTTGAGGGTTACTGGCATAAGTAAAGTCCTTTGAAAAAAATAAAAACAGCCCGGTCTATTATTTAAAAAGTATATGCTAAATGTAAACCGAATTCCTTGTCCTGCGATATCATTTCAGGCGTTAACCTTAGTTGCCGGGGCGCGTCGTGCAGGTGCGCGTCCACGATCGCGTCAAACAGGGCGTAAAAATACCATCCCAGCGAATACCACAGGTACGTATTACGCTTGCGGAACGAATCCAGACGGCGGCCGTCCCAGGCGTCGTGAAAATCCGGGCTCAGGACGTTTTCGACGGTGTTGCTCACGGCAAGCTGCGCCAGTTTGTCTTCACAAGCGCGCATGGAGCGATGATGGTCGTAGGCCATAAGCCCCAGGTTGACCTGCGTCATAAAAATCATGCCGGCCTTGGAAAACGATCCGTTGTAAAGTTGCCCCAGCCCAAGGCCGGGGATGGCCGCAAGCCAGCCGGCCGCGACCGGGCTCTTGGGACCCTCGGAATAAAACCAGCCGCTTTTTTGCACGGCGTCGGCGCAATTGTAAATCCACAATCCCGCCAGCCACAGGGCGGCATGTTCGACTCCCAGGGCATTCTGGCCTTCGTCGTATTTGTTAAGGTCATTCCGCATGCGGCCTTTTATGGTAAACGTGTCCAAGTATGCCGGCGTAATACCGCTTTGCGTATCGGAGAGCATGCTTGTATACCGGCGCAATGAATCGTTCCATCGATCGGACCAAAGCTGATGGCTTTGCTTTAAATACACGCCGTATTGCGCTTGGTTAAGAGTATAAAGGCCGATACCCGTTGCGCCTGCAAAAAAAAAGGCCCCGCGAACATAATGACCGCACAGCGCCTGTCCGGCGCCGGGAACAATCAAGGATGCGACGCTTATTGCTATCGGATTATAACGATGCGGCCGATTTTC
>JAQUMP010000218.1 GCA_028718065.1 Chitinivibrionales bacterium
GACCGATCTTGCCAAAGAGGCCATCGACCGCTTTCCGCGGCAGGAGCGTTCCATGTCAACTTTAACGTTCAGCATTTCGGAACAGGGGTACAAAAGCATCAGCGAGCGGCTGGCCATGTTCCGCCGTGAAGTTCTGGAAATCGCCAAGGCCGATAAAAATCGCGACCGGATTTATCACATGAATTTTCATATGTTTCCGCTTTCCAAATGGAAATAGCCGCCATGCCCGCCTTGTTGCACCGTTTAGCTTTATTGCTCGGCCTGGCCGGCCCGCTCTTTTTATTCGGGTGCAGCAGCGGCGGCGGTAATATCGTAGATCATGCGAATCTCGGCGGTTCCGAGGTCGTGGGCATTCTGGTGGACGCTCACGGCGCGCCGCATGCGCAGACCCAGGTTATCGCCCTCTCCGTTGATTCACTCCTCTCCGGTCAAGCCAACGCCGTTTCCGCGGACACCGCCATAACCGATTCCTTGGGCCGCTATCAATTCCGTTCGCTGGCGCGCGGCATGTATAATCTTTCCGCCGAATACGATCATGGCGCCCTGGTCTGCTTTATCCCGGATGTCAATAACGACTCCCTGGCCCCTCAAACGGAGCCGGTCCATGTTCACCAGGTCGGCACCGACACGCTGCGGCCGCCGGGTTGGATCGAAGGCCGGGTAATTATTGACAATACGGATATGTCGGGCGTGGCCTGTTTTGTCCCCGGCGCCTCATTATTGGCCCTTTCCAACGATACCGGCGGTTTTACCATCGGCGGCGTTCCGCAGGGAACCTACCGGGTCTATTTTTACCACGCGGGATATTTAACGGGCCGCGATACGCTTGTGATGGTAACCGCCGGCCGGGGAACTTTCCTACCGCCTCTTACCTTGCAGATCGATCCGGCCGGCGCCCCGCCGCCCCCGCGCAATCTTACGGCAACGTACGACTCTCTTTCCGGCAGCGTGCGCCTGAGTTGGCATCCGGTGGCGGTAGCGGACGCGGCCGGATATTCGGTTTACCGTATTGTAAACGGTCAGACGGTTGCCGAAAACCGCACGCCGGTGAATATTCAAGACACTTTTTTTGTGGATACGGTCAAGCAGAGCCTCTCTGCCGTAACGCCGACGACCCTGGTCTATTTTGTGACCGTGCATGACCGTGATTTAAACGAAAGCGACCATTCCGTGCAGGCGCTGGTTTCGGCGCCGCCCTCGTCGTTGGCGCTGCACGACGCCTGGCGTATGCTTGCGCCGCTCTCCGCCGGACGGCGCTTGCTTTCCGCGGTTTTCTGCAACGGTTCGCTGTATGCATTCGGCGGCTGTTTCGATCGCTTCGATGGAATCCGCTATAAAACCGTTGCAACCGGCCTGTGCGAATCCTTTAACCCGGACAGTTCCGCGTGGCGACAAAAGGCCCCGCTCCTCAATGCGCGATTTGCCTGCGTGGCCGGTGTTTTGAGCGGCCATATTTATGCGCTGGCCGGTTCCAATGAACGCAGTTATGTTACCACCATCGAGGATTACAATGCCGCCGCCGATATCTGGACCGCCATCGGCCAGGTTCCTATCCCGCGCTGCGGCAGCGCCGCCTGCATGATCGGCGATTCGCTCTATATTTTTGGCGGACTCATAATCCAGGACAGTTCCGTAGCCGTTTCGGCGCGCATCGACATTTTTAATGTGCGCGCGCAAAGCTGGCTACCGGGCCCGACCATGCTGACGCCGCGGGCTTATCACCAGGTCGCGTATGTAAATGGCACTATCTACATTGCCGGCGGCTTGGGCGGCGACGCGGATATAAACAATTGCGCCGTGCTGGCCACGGTGGAACGCTTTGATCCGGCCGCCGGCCAAAGCTTCGTCTCTGCGCGCATGCAAAGCGCCCGCAGCAATTTCGGCGCCGTGGCACTGAATAATAAACTGTATGTTTTCGGCGGCCTGAGTTCGCTGGTTTCCAGCAATGCCGCTCTCGGCTCGGTGGAAATCTACGATCCGGCAACGCAAATCTGGCGGAACGCCGCGGCCCTGCCGGTGGGCTGCCATAGTATGGCGGCCGCGGCCGTCAACGGGACCATGTTTTGCATCGGCGGCACGGTGGCCGGCGTCGCGGGAAACCAGGAAAGTGCCGCCGTGCTGAAGTATTATCCGTAAATTTATTAACACACTATGGTTATTATGAAGCTCATAAATAAAATTGCGGTTCTGCTATCGTGGCGAAGCACGTTTTGCGCCGTGGGATTGGTGTTGGGATTTTTAAGCGCAGCCTTGCCGCAAGTAACGCTTGACAGCAACGGCTATGTTTTTATGCATCCTTTTTTTACTGGAAAAAATTGGAAGGCGACGCTGACCACCACCGATATCGCTTTGCCGGATACGCTGGCAACCCTGCGGCCCCGGCAGTTTGATATCGGCCTGATGCCGGAGAGCACCACGGCTCTTTTTTCCACACGCGCCGGTGATCTTTACAGCATGGCAGTATATGGCGACCATTTTGTGGGCTCATGCATCACCGACCTTATTACTTTTAACCCACCCCGCGCCGTTACGCTTGCGAGCATTGCCTTTACGGCGGCAAGTCCCTGGTATCTTGTAAAGGAGTTGCCCGGATCGCTCGACACCGTCCGCCTGGCCTGCGCGCCTTCGGCGCAGCGAATGCTGGTGTTGTCGGTGCGCCCGTCAACCGGCGCCATCGTAAGAATCGATACCTGCGTTATAAGCGACCGGGGCCAAAACCAGCGGCCGTTTGCAATCGCAGGCGTCGCCGATTCGCTTACCGGCCAAGACAATGGCCTGTTGGTGCTGGGGTCAAGCGGCATGGTGCGCTTCTTTGCGATTATCGGGCCGCACCAGTTTGGGGCCGAAATCGTCCGTGATATCGCCACCGGCGATACCGTGCGCTGCGCCTACGGCGCCTTCTGCGGAACATCGTCGGGCAAAATTTACAAACTCAATGCCCAGAATGCCTATGTCCTGCAGGCCGGTCTTTCCGGGCCGGTAAATGCTATTGTCAAGCGCGGCGCCGTGGGTAATAACGGCCTGGCGGCGGAGTATACCAATGGTTCCTGGCGTGGTTATACCCTCGGTTCCGCAAACTACCGGCAGGTAAATTTTATCAGGCGCGGCAAGGGTTTCGGGCTGGAAACGCTCGATACGAACTGGGTCTACCATGTGTATAGTTACCGCGATACAGCATCGACGATCGCGGGTGTGCTGCCGGCCGCCCTTGCGGGAAATATTAACGGGCCGGCGTATCAATATACCGGTGACAGTCTCCGGATTATCAAACTCATCGTCAACGATCCGGACAGCAACTATTCGGACGTTTCGCTTAAGTTTACAAACGGCATCGATTTAAAATCCGATGGTTTGCATGTGTTCGACACCTTGCCGGACACGCTCGGTTGCCGTCCCGGTTCTTTACGGTTGGCAAGCGACACGATCGTCCTTTCACTCACGCGCGATTCCATTAAAGCCGCCTGGCGGGGCGAGCTGGGCGCCATGAACGTTTCCTGCCTGTTTCCCTATTGGAAAAAATATTCTTTTACGGCAAAAACCTCATGGCTTAATTACGGCGCCGCGCTTATGCTTAAAACGGGAGCGTCGACCTTTACTATTCGCTACGGCGCGAGCGCATCGGCCCGGCCGCCGGCCCCCGCGGCGGCAATCGGTTTACGAATGGCATTTCTCGGCCGCGAACGCTGCCTGATAATCGACATCACGGAAGGGCAATCGCCCCGGCTGGCATCTATTACGCTCTACGATGCCTGCGGCCGCACGGTCATGCTGTACCGGGCCACGAATATGGCCGGGCAAATCGTTCCCCTGCCGCAGCGCTCCGCGGTTCTGTTCGGCAAGTGCATCTTTACCGACGGCAGTAGTAAAAGCGTGCCGCTCCCGCTTGTAAAATAGTTCTATTTAAACAAAACACTCATCAGACTTAATATTTATTGTGTTATTTAACATATTGTTATGTGCTATTCTTTTAGCATTTTGTTTTCTAATAGAAAACGCTATTTGCCCCAGCCTGTTGTTAATGGGTTCATTTTTGGATATATTTAGAACAGAGGAAATCGCAAAACTACCCATTTTAAAAAGGAGGATGTATGCAGTACGTTTCCATGGTCCTTGCCGCCCTGGTCCTTTTTAGCGCGCAGGTTTTTGCAACGGCAATTCCCAACGACAGCATCGGTGAAGGCGCCTGCGCCGGCTACATTCCCGTGGCCGCGGACACCATGCGCGACACGAGTTTTCATTATGGCGACACCCTGGTGATGCCCTCCGGCGACCGGGTGTACAAACCCTGGCCGGCCGAGCGCCGGCAATACGCCATGCCCTCGGTCAAGACCACCGTTGCCATCGTCGCGGGCGACGGCTTTGCCGGCGGAACGGTCACCCAGATTTTTCGCAACCCCTTTGCGCTGCCGTTTGAAGCCACCTACATCTTTCCCTTGCCGCACAACGGCGCGGTGCACAGCATGAAGTTTAGGACCCAGAACAGCGTCTATAGCGCGGTGCTGAAAGAAAAAGAGCAGGCGCAGCAGGAATATCAACAGGCTTTACAGGACGGACGTATGGCCAGCCTGCTTTTGCAGGGCCAGGACAATATTTTCATGCAGAAAATATGCAACATTCCGCCGCACGATTCGGTTCAGATTACCATCGAGTTCAGCATGAGCTTGTCCTATGATAAAGGAACCTATGAGCTGGCGTTCCCCACCACCATGATCCCGCGCTACGATCCGCCGGCGCTGGGCAAGCGTTTAAGCAATCCTTCGTATCTTCCGCCCAACACGCGCAGCGGAACGACCCTCGATTTTTCGGTCCTGATCCTAACGCCCTATGATATTGACAGCCTGCAATGTCCGAGCCACCCGGTCGTGTTTGAGAATGGTGATGTAACCGCGACCAGCCGGGCGCTTGGCTTGCTTGACGCGTCCTCGGATTTTCCCCTCAACTCTCTTCAAAACCTCGTCCGGCTTTCCGCCCAGAACGAAGTGCCGAACCGCGACATCGTGGTGCGTTTTAAGCGCCGCCCGGAGGCGCGATCGTTGAGCGCGCTTTCCTATCACGACGGCGCCAACGGATACTTTGCCGTGCAGATTTACCCTACCCTGGCGGACACCGCCGGTAAACCCAAGTCTGTTGACATGGTCTTTGTCATCGACAAATCCGGCTCCATGGACGGCGCTCCGCTCGCCAAGGCCAAGGAAATCATGGGTTGCATGCTTGACAAAGCGCAAGCAACCGACCGCATTTCCTTTCTAGCTTTCAGCGATTACAGCGTTACCCTTTTCCCTACCCCGGTTGCGGCAACTACGGCCAATCTTGCCGGCGCCCGGACCTGGATCGCCAATCTTTCCGCCGGCGGCGGGACCGAAATGCTGAGCGCGGTCCGCCAAGCTCTGGCCGTTCCCCTGGATGACAGCCGCACAAGGATCATCGTCCTGCTTACCGACGGGGCCATCGGCGGCGTCAATGATATTTACCAGGCCATCCGCAACGCGCCCGGATATACGACCGTATTTACTTTTGGGATCGGTTCAAGCCCCAACCGCGAACTCATCGACGGCGCGGCCACGGCCGGCAACGGCATTGGCACCAATGTTCTCCTTACCGACGCCGCGCAGCCGGTCGTGGATAATTTTTTCGGCAGAATTCGCATGCCGCAGGTGCGCAATCTACGCCTTACCTGGGACGGCGCCGATATAAACAGCCTTACCAAGGACACGCTGGGAAATTTGTGGGCGGGCCAACCGATCGCGCTTTTTGGCCGTTATTCTTCCTGCGGCGCGCGCACCATTACACTCAGCGGTCTTGCCGCGGGTGCGCCGGTGAGCGAAACCTATACGGTTGATTTCGTGCAGAATAATACGGTCCTTAAAAGCGTGAAATATCTCTGGGCCCGGAACATGATCGAAAAACTGGTAAACCAGCAGGTCGCAGCCGGCACGGAGCAAAACAAAAACGCCATCCTTAATTATAGCCTCGCCAATAGTGTACTTTGTCAATACACGGCCTTTATTGCGGTGGCGGACTCCCAGACAAATTCCGACGGCCGCATGGTGGCCGCGGCGGTTCCTTTGCAGCTTCCCGAAGGGGTCAATCCGGTTATGGCCGGTGCGAATGTCGTTTCTTCGCCCACCCAATACGGCACACCGGTTGAAACCCCTCTCCGGCCGCAAACTTCGGCGGCGCCGATGCTCCTGGCATTCAGCATGCATCCACGGTCAATCGATTTTAAAATTTCGAGTCTTAAATGGAATGCAATCAACGTATCGGAAAATGCAACAAACTTCATAGGCGTTTACGATCTCAACGGTCGCCTGATATTCCGCTGGTCGTTGGTTGAACTGGCGGCGCGGGGTTTCTCGTGGAGTTGGGATTTTAAATCGCTTT
>JAQUMP010000219.1 GCA_028718065.1 Chitinivibrionales bacterium
TTACAAATGGAAGGGCATTCTTAAAACTCCAGAATGTGGCGGGGTATTCCGGATAAACAAGGAGGGCTTTCATGAATGAACCTTTCGGACAATTATTATAAAGAAGGCAGGCGGTTAATTCTTTCGGACAATAAGCGAGATTTAATAGCTTATATTTGTAATATACTACGATGCATATACGGAAACATTGTTTATTCGCATAAATTATTTTTGCCCTGTTCCGGAGCCCCAATATTTTTTTATGAATATTCTCCTTATCATCCCTCCCAATCGCCGCATGATACCGGCCAATACCCCCGCGTTTGTCGACGAAGAGGGCGGCGTGTTTCCCAGTTTGGGAATATTGTATGTTGCCGCCTACGCGCAGGCCCATACCGGCCACACCATCAACGTTCTTGACGCATGGGTAGAAAATCTTGATTACAACGAGGTCTTTAAGGAGCGGATTGCGTCGTTTAAACCCGATATCGTCGGCATAACCGCGCTCACCTTTACGCTCATGGACGCCCTGGCCACCGCGCGTTTGGTAAAAGACGTCAAGGCCGATTGCTTGGTCGTATTCGGCGGCCTGCATGTTTTTTTATATCCCCAGGAAACCATTAACCTTCCTAACGTGGACATCGGCGTGATCGGCGAAGGCGAAATAACCTTCTGCGAACTTATAACCGCGCTCGGCAAGGGCGCGCATCCGAACCGGCCCGATTCGCTGCGTCTAATAAACGGTCTGGTTTACAAAAGTAATAACACGACAATTATCACTCAGCCACGTACCCTTGTCGCCGATATCGACGCGCTCCCGTTTCCGGCGCGGCGCCTGACACCGATTGTCAAATACTCATCACTGCTTGGCCGGCGGGGCGCGCTAACCAGCATTATTACCGGCCGCGGGTGCCCCTACGGCTGTATTTTTTGCAGCCGGCCGCACCTCGGCAAAAAGCCGCGCCTGCATTCGGCGGATTACGTGCTTAAAGAAATCGAGGATTGCATCTTGCTGGGCATTACCCAGATCGCCGTGTACGACGATACCTTCGCGCTCGACCGCGATCGCGTGATTGACATTTGCAAGGGTATTTGCGGGCGCGGCATAAAAATCGCCTGGGACATTCGCACGCGCATCGATACGGTCGATGCCGAAATGCTTGCCTGGCTCAAGAAAAGCGGTCTGTTCTGCGTCCACTACGGCGTAGAAGCCGGCACCGACGAAGTCCTGCATACGCTCAACAAAGGCATTACCGTGCAAAAAATAAAAGAGGTTTTTGCCATGACGCATGACCAGGGCATCGCCATTCTGGCCTATTGCGTCTTCGGCTCGCCCGGCGAGACCCGGCAGCAGATGCAGGCCACAACCCGCCTCATGGAAACGCTGCAAGCGGATTATGTCCATTATTCTATCACAACCCCATTTCCCGGAACCGAACTTTACCGCCGGGGAATGCAGGAAAATCTTTTCGGCGATTATTGGAGTGACTTTGCAAAAAAACCCTCGGAGCAATTTATCGCGCCCTTCTGGGAAAAGAATTTCAGCCACCGCCAATTGCTTGCGTTCTTGACACATGCCTATAAATCCTTTTATTGCCGACCTTCCTACATCGTCCGTCAAATCCTAAAAGGGCGTTCAGTATGGGAATTGTTCCGCAAAATCAAGGCGGGGCTCCGGATGTTGATCTCTGTTTAATTTTTCTCCGCAACTAATTTGACAAGCTTTTGCGGAAACGGTATATTATAGCGCGTTTGTTAAGCGCTTTTAATCATAACAGTGTCCATTCCCGATAACAAAATTCCCTCAACCCGTTCAAGGAACTTACATGCATTCTCTCGATTGGATTGTGATGACGTTGCCGATGATTATATGCCTCGGTATCGCGTTTTACTCCGTCCGGTACATCCGCAGCGTGGCCGATTTTATGGCCGGAGGACGCAATGCCGGCCGCTATCTGCTGTGCACCGCGCGCAGCCAGCAGGGCACCGGCGCGGTGGTTTTTGTCGCCATGTTCCAGCAGTTTGCCTCAGCGGGCTTTACCGTTAACTGGTGGTATTCGGTTCTCTTTCCGATCCAGATTATCATCGCGACCAGCGGCTTTGTGGCCTATCGCTACCGTCAGACCCGCGCCATGACGCTGGCCCAATTCTTTGAAATGCGCTACAGCCGCCAGTTCCGCATTTTTGCCGGCGGACTGGCTTTTTTCGCCGGACTGCTCAATTTCGGTATTATCCCGATCGTGGGCGCCCGTTTTATGGTTTACTTTATGCAACTCCCGCCGGTCATGCAAGTTCTGGGCTGGGGCGTTCCGACCCACCTTATGCTGATGGCCATATTTTTATCGCTGTGCGTGCTTACGACCACCTTTGGAGGTCAAATCACCGTTCTGCTCACGGACACCAGCGAAGGGATGTTTTCCCAAATATTTTTCGTGCTCATCGGGATTGCCCTCTTTCTTACCTTTTTCCACTGGGCCGACACCAAGGCCATGCTGCTGGACACCAAGCCGGGAATGTCATTCGTCAACCCCTTCGATTCGTTCAGCCTTAAAGACTTTAATATATGGTTCGTGGTCATCATGATTTATTTCAACATCACCGGAATAATGGTCTGGCAGAACAGCCACGCCTTTAACTCCTCAGGCGCCACGCCGCACGAATCCCGCATGGGCAATATTATCGGCAACTGGCGCGGGTTCGCCGCCGGCGCCATGACTACTTTGCTCGTGGCCTGCGCGATGACCTATATGCACTCCGAGGCAGGAAAGGCCATAGTCCAGGATGCAATGGCAAAAATTACCGATCCCGGCATTCGCATGCAAATGGAAATTCCCCTTGCCCTCGCCCATATTCTTCCCGCCGGAGTCAAGGGCATGCTCCTGGCGATCTGCCTTATGGGAATAATCTCCGGGGATGGCATTCATCTGCATTCATGGAGCAGCATTTTTGTTCAGGACGTGGTCATGCCGCTGCGCAAAAAACCGCTCTCACCCAAACAGCATGTTAGCCTGCTTCGATGGGCCATTGTCGGGGTTGCCCTTTTTGCCTTTATCTTTGGCGCCTTCTTCCCCCTGATCGAATTTGTTTCAATCTGGTTTATGATAACCGGATCTCTCTTCTCGGGCGCCGGGGCCGCGATTATGGGCGGCCTCTACTGGAAACGCGGCACCACCGCCGGCGCGTGGACGGGCTTGACCGTGGGTTTGGTGCTGGCCTTATCCGGTATCTGCATTCGCCTTTATTATCAGTATGTGCTCGGCCATGAGTTTTTCATCAGCGGCATTAACGTAGCGTTTATCGCCAACTTCTGCTCACTCCTCAGCTATGTCGTGGTCTCGTTGCTTACGTGTAAACAAGCTCATAACATGGACAAACTGCTGCATCGCGGCCAGTATGCCGTTGCCGAAATCTCCGAGGATAAAACATACACAAGAAAGATCAACTGGTACAGTCGTTTAATAGGCATCGACAAAGATTTCAGTCGCGCCGACCGCTGGGTGGCCGGTGGAATTTTCAGTTATCAAACGATCTTTGCCGGTATTTTCGTGGTCGGTTCGCTCGTCTATTTGGTCCATCCCTGGTCAAATGCGATCTGGGCGGATTACTGGTTCATAACCGGGATCTGTCTGCCCATGCTGATCGGCATCGTCACCACGGTCTGGTTCACCATCGGTTGTACGCGCGACATGCGCGTATTTTTCAAGCGCCTTAAGATAGAAAAAATCGATGCACAAGACAACGGCTCGGTTCACCATGAGGAGGACGACAAAGTTCCCGAACTGGCGGCGACGCCGAAGTAAGGTAATTTTAGGCCTTTGTCCCTAACTTGACAAAAAGGGTCCTTCAACGCAGTTCTTGTTGAAGGACCTTTTTTTATAAACAAATAACCAACCAAGTTTAAATTGCTGCTATTTATTTTATAATAAATGAATCAAGCAATAAATGATACTTCCAAAGAGGCAGAACAAATCATGATGGATGGGTATCGATCCATGTCACCGTCGCGGAAACTGTAACAGGTCGTTGCCTTGACGCAGGCTGTTCAGCGCATGGCGCTTACTCGGCTGCGGGGCCAATACAAAAACATGAGCCGACAAGAGGAAAAACTGCGTTTGGCGGCACTCTGGCTACCCAGGGAAACCATGATTAAATGGTTTAACTGGGACCCGCTTTTAAAAGGTTATTAACATGCCGCTCGGCGATCCGATCAGGGTGGTTAAAAAAGTCACCGGTTCAGCGGGGCAAACTTGATTTTAATTACCTGCGACGGATCTCCCAGGCGCGTGGGGTCTTGGAATTATTAAAAACGGCCATAGAGCATCCCTAAAATAAATTTATTTTTCTATTGCAAATAGTTCCCCGCTAAATTTATAATGTTCAATAGTTGAACATGCGACCGACCGTTCATGCATTGAACACTTACGATCGAATACAAAGTTCTCCGCCAACAATGATAAAAAACCCCTACCAACAGCTTCATCATGAATTTGTAGCCGCCGGCGCAAAGGTTTTGCTTAGCTCCGGGCAGGCTTGCGTGGCCTATGGGATTGCGGCCTTTTCAAAGGATGGTGATTGGATAATCGAAGAATCGGATGCCTCCTGCCATGCAGTATTATCGGTTCTTGCGAGTAAAGGCGCGGATTACAGACTTGGCGCCCCGCTCGACCTGCGATGGCTTGCCAAGGGATGGACAAGTCACTTTGAGTATATGGATGGTGATATCAGAGTGAGGGCCGATTTTTGCTCCCGCCCCCCCAGAATTAAAGACATCAACCGGCTATGGAAAGATGCGGTGCAAAAGGCCGGCATCAGCATCGTCGATGCACAAAGCCTCATTCAATTGAAATTAACTCGTCGGTCTCGCGATTATATGGCCATCGGCGCTCTCGCGGAAGAACTTGGGCTCAACGGTAATCTTCCTGAGTTGGCGTTGGAATACCTGCAGGATTACTCCCCATTGTCAAAAGCTGTCAAGCGCTGGCCCAATATTGCAGCACAATGTGACCGGGAAGCGGTTCGCCTTCTTTTACAAGATGAACCTCGCGACAATGTCGTCAACTCTCTGGCACAGGAACGCGATAGGCTGATGGACGCGGACGAAACGCGGATTCAACGCATGATTCGTGTATCCGCCGGTTATCAAGACAAGTTTGCCGTTTTTAAGAAATCATGGAAGCAACAAGGGGCAATGCTCATGCAACAACACGCTGATCTCTGTTCCGCGGCAGCGTCATTACTGGAGGAAAATCTTAATGGTTGATTCGGAACGCATCCGTGCAGCATCATTGCGTTTGCTGGATCCGTACTCCATCCCTGCCGATACGGTTTATCTTTCGGACGATCAGCGGGAACTCAGCGAATTATCCTTTGAAAAGCGCGCCGAATGGATGGCGGAATGGCTCGCAATGGCACAGAGTACCATTGACGATTAAATCAATGTTCATACGTTGAACTCTTATGATCGAATACAAAGTCCTCCATCAATTAGAACAAAATCCCCTGCACACGCAGCGCAGCCTTGCCGACTCATTGCAGGTCTCGCTGGGCAAGGTCAACTATGTGCTTTCGGGCCTCATGGAAAAAGGCATTATCAAGGCAAAAAAGTTAAAAAATCAACCCGGTCAAATTCGTTGGCAATATATTTTAACTTCTCGTGGCGTTCGGGAAAAAATCGAGATTACGCGTGGCTATTTAGCCAAACGCATCCACGAGTTTAACGAGCTTCAGCGCGAAATAAACGAGCTAAAAAAAGACGTCGCCAAGGCTTCTTCGTAGGGTCGTTTTGTTTTTATTTTTTGCGGTTAACTTCGGGGAATTGCATTTGTCAACTTTTTCCTGTACCGCCCACGGGGGAAAGGTGCATCCAGGCACAATAAAAACATGATCGAAGCAAAATTCTGGCAGGGCAAAAAAGTTTTCATTACCGGCCACACGGGCTTTAAAGGCTCTTGGCTCTGTTTATGGCTGAACCGGTTGGGTGCGAACGTAACAGGTTATTCTCTGGAACCACCAACAAAACCAAGCCTTTTTAAGCTGGCTAAGGTCAACAAGCTTATTCATTCCATTACCGGCGATGTGCGCGACGGAAAGAAACTTGCTAACTGCCTCTCCGAAGCGAAACCTGAAATCGTGTTCCATCTTGCCGCACAACCGCTGGTGCGTGATTCATATAAAATTCCGGTGGACACCTACCAAATCAATGTCATGGGTACGGTGCACCTGCTTGAGGCCGTGCACGAAAATCAGGGTTCCGTTCGCGCAGTTGTCAATGTAACTACCGACAAAGTTTATGAAAACCGCGAATGGCTCTGGGGCTATCGCGAGAACGAGCCCCTGGGCGGCTATGATCCTTATTCAAACAGCAAAGCATGTGCGGAA
>JAQUMP010000220.1 GCA_028718065.1 Chitinivibrionales bacterium
TTGACTATTTCAAAGCCGTCCCTCCGGAAAGAATCGAGGCGTACCGCGAAGGCTACACCCGTTTTAAATTAGATGCCGTAGATGTTTACAAAATAGCAATACGGCCGGAGCACGTTCGGCGCGAAAACTTCTGCAAGGCGGTCTATGTTGCGCCATTCCCCGAAAAAAACCAATGGTTCTGCGTGGCCAAATTGACCCATGACGATCCCACGGTCCAATCCGAATGCCAGGACCCGGCCAAAAGCAATCCGCAGGGTCCGCGCGGAGGAATCCAATCCTACAACAACGGCCCGCAAGCCGGGCCGGAGATGCTTTACTTCAGCGAGATAGAGCTGCAATTCAGGCATTATAAAATTAACGGAACGTCCGCCGTTGCGTCCGGAACCCATGAGCTCCTCGCGTATAGCGGCACAAAAGGGCAAATTCTGGAGATCGCGCAAACCCTGGTTGGCGTCTCGGCGGCGTTGAGGATGTATTAAAGGTGGGGTGGATATTTTCCAAAGAACTGTTTGGGAAAACACCTACCGCCATATAATCGGCGATTCGCCAAACGATTTCTTGTTTGTCATGCAACGCAAATCCTTCGTACACCCTCAACAAACACCCTGAAACTATTGGATCGAGTGTTTTCCAATGCCAGATAAGGGCCTATGGCCCGTGAACCGCCCACTTTTTGATATGTTGGCGCAATTTTACGAAGAGTTGCCGAAGGAAACGGGAATTTATCCGGGGCCGAATATTGTGGGCGGTTTTGGAGGCGGGCCAATCCCGAAACGCCAAGTCCCTTTTGGACAGCCGTTAAATCAGCAAGATACCAGCTCTCAAGTTCATGGCAAGCTATTCTTACGAGGGCTTCGGGCTTTCCCGCTTCCTCACATTTTGCCGAAAGCTTTTTCTTTATGGCTATGCAATTGCCGGCATCTTTATCACGCATCACAACGAATTTTGCATTCGGAACACGATACCCGCGTATTTTTTTTAGTAATTGTTTTTCAAGATCATGTTTCCCTTCAAAAACGATGAACTTGCAGGTTATAGCAGGAGGAAGTATTCGGGGCATAAGGCCTTGCAGCATGGCCTCGGCAGAAGGTTCTTCCAGAAAAAAAACCAACTCGCTCATATTGGATCTGCCCCTTTAAAAAAACCCTGCTTCCACAAATTGCCCATTTGATCGCCGTCCTCCATATAAGCTTTAATCTGCTTGTCCTCCAACGCCCTCTTTATCGCAGTGTAACCCTTTTCTTTAATGAGCCAATACACTTCCTCTATCTGTGCCGCGTTCAGCATGTCAGGCGAATGGGTCGAAATAAAAACCTGCCCCCCTCGATTGGAATATTCTCTAAATTCTTCGGCAAGTTCCCAAAGCAGTTTCGGATAGAGCTGATTTTCGGGCTCTTCAATGCATAGAAGCGGGTGGGGCTTTGGATCATGAAGCAATACCAGATAAGCAAACATTTTGATCGTGCCATCGGAAACATACCGGGCAAGAAAAGGATCTTCAAATGCACCATCCTGGAACCTTAAAAGCACCCGGCCTTCTTCGGTTGTTTTCGCATCGACCTTTGTAATGCCTGGTACTCGCTTTTTAATTTTATCTATAATTTTGTCAAATATCTCCCGGTGCTGGGTATATAAATATTCAGTAACTAAAGAAAGATTTTCGCCTTCTTTAGACAAATGCTCTGCGTAACCAGCTTCCTGCTCCGGCCGAGCGCGCTGTATGTGAAAATCAGAAATATGCCAATTGCCTATTAGTTCTCCCAAAGCCACCGCCGCGGGAAATTTTTTAAATTGTGCAAGGCCTTTGATCGCTAAAGTATCCGGTGATTTAAGGGTTTGCGTTTCACGTTTAAGTTCTGTTTTTTCCGTTACCGTATCTGGTTCATTGGTCACAGCCGAGCCTTCGCCGTACGCAAAGTCAAGAAAGTGCCATGGCTGCCCCTTGCTGCCTCTGCGATATTTTAATATCTCTCGTTCAACAACCGGCAGACCATCTTGTTCGTTTATAGAAAGCAAGTAGGTAACTCTTGGCTCGTCAGATTTTTCCCTGAATTTTATTTCTATTTCAATTGGGCCGACAGAATTGCGGCTACGAACTTCTTTAAATCCCCGGCTTCCCCCCAGTTTTGTTAGGGCAACCCGGACATTTTCGGTAAGCGCATCTTTGAGAAAGCCAAAAACGCTGAACAAAGTAGATTTGCCGGTACCATTAGCGCCGACTATAATAGACATTTTTGGAATGTCGCGCATTTCGACATTTTTAAATGCCCTGAAGTTTTTAAGCCTGATTGATTCTATATGCATTTATTCCCCCAATAATTATTCTACGAAACAAGTTCCAATTTCTCTTTTTCCTCATAAACATCTTAAGACAGAAGGCAGGTCTGATGGCATTCTCAGCACTTCTTAAACTTCATCGTTTAAAATACTAATTCGAAACAATCAATTCATACTGTTTTAAATATTTCATTGTCAAGAAATATCATAGTCTATCTTCTCCAACCGCGGCCATCTTTTGGTTTAAGGACGGGCGTCATTGACATCATTTTTAAAAATCTGTAACAAATCCCCCAATCGCGACGTTTTATCTATAGATTTTTAAACCCCAGTAATCTTTAGCAAAGGGGGTTGGTATGTTTTTACGAAAAAACCATCTATTATCGTCTGGCGCCGACCATTGGGCTGCAGGAATGCCCGTTGATTTAAAACCGATGTTGAATGTAATCGTGGTTTTAATTCCGATGCTTCTCCTGTCCGCGGAGTTTGCAAAAAAATCCATTATCGAAACGACCCCATTCTCGGGCGAAAGCAACACGAACACACCGTCAAGCGAACAGGCACGGCCAAAAATTGCCAACCTTAACGCAACCGTTTTAGTGAGCGACACGACCGTAACACTCGCGAATAGAAACGGGATTTTGCCGTCGATATACTTTACACCAAAAAACATTCAAAATGCCATAGATACCCTCAAGCAACGTCTTACGCAGCTTAAGCAACGGTTCGCCGACGCCCCAGACAATAACGAAGTCACCATTGCCGCAACCGGCAGGATTAAGTACGAAACGATCGTGCACATTATGGATGCCGTACGTGAAGCAGGGTTTGTTTCCATTGCAATAGCGAAATGGCACTAAGATTTATGGCAAACATTTTGTAGCAATATTAAAAGGGAGGTTTTATGGTCACACCATCCTTATGTTTTTCCGGGCCCCAAGCTTATGACGACGAAGAAGAAAAACCCGGCAGGATTTTAACTACGGCCGAGCTTATCGAGCGCCTGCGCAACCGCGACGATATTTTTGCAATTGCAAAGGAAGCCAACCTGCGCAACCTTGAAATCGCCGGTCTTATTGCGACGGCATTGGTGGGAACGTGGCTCACCTCAGTTAGAGAAATTTCCGTTGGACCGGAATATTTTGATAAGGGCCCGACAACCGATGATTCACGCCCGGCGCAAGTTTTGCCCGTTCCCATCGATCGGATAGTGGGAAACCCTGCCATAAATGCCTTTAATAAAGCGACCGATTCGCGGCGCGTTTTAGCGCCCGTAAAAAATCATACTCGCGGGAACCAAACTGGCGGCAACCGCAACGGCGGCGATTATCGCAGCCGCATGACGCGCGTTGGTCAACAGGGAATATTCGCAAAGCTGGTTTCGGGCAGAAACAGCGGCCCCGGCGATCCCTTAAGCCTGGCGGGATTTACGGATGGCATTGACGTGGTTTTGCAGGGGCTTGGAGCGCCCAGATCCGGCGGCAGCGCTGCGACCAATCGGCTGAACGCCGGGATCGGCAATGGCAGAGGACAAGGCTTGAGCGGCTTCATCGGCGACGGACCGGAAGGCATCGACGGCGCAATCGATAACCTCATGGGACCTGCCGAACAGGAACTTTCGTTAAAACGATCGCCGGGATCTTCGCTCAAAACCGTCTCCATCGCATTTGAAAATGGTTACGGTCTTATCGGTTTGCGCAGCAAAGGCAGCATCATGGCGGTGGTGATGCAAAACCTTACGGCGCTGCGTTTTGCCTATAACAAGCGCCTGCGGCAAAAACCGGGTTTACAAGGGAAAATCACGGTGCGCTTTGCCATCGACGAATTCGGCACCGTTATTTTCTGTGACGTCGTGCGGTCGCTTATGGACGACCAAGAGCTGGAAGCGCTGGTGGTAGGGTCGATCCGTAAATGGCGCTTCAGCAAAATCGACAAGCCCGGCGATGTCACCGAAGTCGTTTACCCGTTTGTTTTTTCGATGTAGAGCGCATACGTCAATTATATTTGGGCCTGCGCCACAATAACCGGAGAGTTTTCGTGCAGGAACAAGCTTTTAACGCGCTTTACGGCCGCTATGCGACAAGACTCTATAATTATCTCCTCTGCCTGACGCATAACCGCGCCATGAGCGAGGACATCCTGCAAACCGTGTTTGTAAATGTCTGGCATACGGAGGCGGCGCCGGTTGACGAAAAGGAGTGCGCCCATTGGCTTTTTGCCATTGCGCATAACGCCTGTTTTGATATGTTCCGCAAAAATTCACGTTTTTCGCATCTGCGTCTCAGGTATGCCCACGAAAAAAGCCTGGCGCGCAACCCGGATAGCGATACCGGCAGCGCCTGGGAAATGCTGACGGCGCTGCCGGAGCTGGAACGCAGCATAATTTACCTGAATATTAAAATGGGCTACACCTATCGCGAAATTGCCCCGATCGTGCGGACGAGCGAAAACAATGTCAGGATCAGGGCCTTCCGGGCGCTTAAGAAATTACGGCAGCGATTTATTAAGGAAAAAAACTATGAGTTATAATGCGGATGAACACCCTTCTGAAGATGCTTTAATTCAGGCCACCACCGAAGACGCCTGCGCGCCGGAGGTGTTTGCGCATTGCCGGGAGTGTCCGGCGTGCGGCCGATACCTGTTGGAAATCCGGGCGCTCAGAAAGCGCCTGGAATCAATTGACGAAGAAGATATTCCCGCCCACCTGCGGAGCCGGATTTTAAGCCATGCTCCCAGACAGTCGCTTGAGGAGAAAACCGAATTTTCGGTTTTAAAATGGTACCGCAATCCGCTCGTCTGGATCGCAGGAATAATCGGGTTTGCGGTGTTTGCCTATATCTTTTTTGTTTTCGTGCCGTAGACCCGGACAAAAAATTGACATTAGACATAGCATTGCCTATATTACTTGTTCGACCTTCCAAAACGTATATCCTTTCTGTAAATATAGACGGCCTTTATATTGATCGCGGAGGGGTGTATGGGTAAAGCGCTGTTTTCTATCCGAATCACTCGCGGTTGTTTATTACTGCTTACGGTTTTTATTTTTGCCGCCTTCGGCCAGGCTATTTTCCCCGATAGTTTTTATTTCCCCGTAACTTATTACGATTATCACACCAATCCGAATTTAAATAATGTTGTTGTTCCCATACTCAACACCGATTTCGAAACGCAAGGGTATTGTTCCGGTAGAACTGACCCGGTGACCTTAAATATGGTTATGGATACTCTTTCTTCAGATCGTAAACCGATTTTAAAAACCATTGCCGATTGCAATGATCATCTTAACGACTGGTTTAGGCCAAGCGGCGCCTGTTCGCCTTCCGATTTATGCATTGTAAAATTTGATCCTTTAACCGGCCATTGGAGCGGACTTACGCCCTATATCCAAAATCACGCCGATCCCAACGAAACATTTCCGGCCCAACCGAATGAATGGATGTATTCACATTCAACGATCTACCCCAACATGAACAATGTCGTTATTTATGACTCTTTGCTTTTTAAACCCCAAAAAAATCATCCCGGGACATATTATTTCCAGCGTGACGGGAAACCGGATTTAAACACTGGAATACCAACTCCGCCTTTTCTGCCGATCGATAACCGCGGCTTTGGCCCCGAAGGTCACGACATTCCCGCCTTAAGCCAGCTTCATCCCGGACCGGGGAATTTTTCCTTTGCAATGGAAATGCACCAGCAGTTTACTTATTTCAATAAACAGCATTACGTTTTTGAAGGCGATGATGATGTCTGGGTGTTTATAAATGGGAAATTAGTTACGGACCTTGGCGGAAGGCATGCGGCCGTAACCGACAGTTTTAACTTGGACGACCTTGCACCGGCCTTGGGCATGATCGTCGGCCATAAATACTGGCTTGATTTTTTCTATGCCCAGCGGCAGACCAATGAATCGGCGGTTAGAATTACAACCAATATGCTTTTGGTTGTTGACAATTTCGATCCTCTCCACCTTAGGGTATCAGGCATAATTGGGAACTGTGATACAGGAAACTTTTCCGCAACAGTCTATGACAATTCAGGGCTCGTAAAAC
>JAQUMP010000221.1 GCA_028718065.1 Chitinivibrionales bacterium
ATTCCAGCAAACAATCCGCTGTATCGAAGGATAAAAAAGCCAAGAAAACCAAAGAAGCCAAGCCCAAGAAAGAAGCTGCGCCAAAGCCTCCTGCCCCAAAACCCACGGGCCCGATTGACCTGACCAGCGAGCCTCCGCAGAAGACATCGTTTTAGGACAACCTCACCCATTTACCCCGCAAATCATTGCGCACTGCGCAATAATTTGCGACCCCTATTCCCCTCTCCCATTGGGAGAGGGGCCAGGGGTGAGGTCAAACAAACGCCGCAACATTTTTCTTCTTTTCCCTAAACTCCATCATGGTCTGGTCGATGCGGTGCTGGAGGTAAATGGGGTCGAACTCTGATTTGTAAACAAAGCAGACTTCGTTCTCGCGGTTCCAATCCTTGCTTTGGTCCACGGTCGTTATGCGGTCAAAGAGCGGCGAGCCGGGCAGCGGAAAGGGAACATTAAAAGAAATTTCGTCTAAGGGCAAGTCCAGGGCAAATGCAAAAGTTTTTTCGATCGACGCGGCCGTTTCGCCCGGATACCCCACAATAAAAAAAGCCGCGCTGGCGATGCCGGCTTCATGAAACAAATTCACGGCCTCAACGCCCTGCTCCAGGGTCGCCTTTTTTTTCATAAGCGCAAGCGTTTCCCGGCTGCCGCTTTCAAGCCCCAGATAAACTTTTTGGCAGCCCGCCGCCCGCATCATGTCAACAATTTCCCGATTAAGGCCGGTAACGCGCGAAAGACAGCTCCAGCTCATGCCGGTGCCCTGCATGCGCCGGCAGAATTCGGCCAGAAACGCCGCATCAAGCGTAAAGTTATCGTCGGCGATCCAAAGATTGTCATATCCCAAAAGACCGATCTGGTGGATCTCCTCAAAAACCGAATCCAAGTTTTTGCGGCGAAAGAGATTGCCGAAAATCGGCCGCGAACAAAAATCGCACGTTTGGGGACAACCGAGGGTGGTAATGATGGAAGTTGTTTTTGTGCCGGTGCGCTTGAGCCAGAATTTTTGGTATAAGGCATGGGCAAAGGAGCTTCGGTCCGGCGCCGGAAATAATTTAATTTCTTCTTCGCTATGATGGCCGACAGGATTGCTTACGCGCTGCGGGTCATTGCTTCTGTAAAGCCCGGCATAGTTTTTAAGCGCTCCTCTTTTTAATTGCGCGCGGGAACTCCCCGCATCGAAATAGTCTTGACAAAAGCAAGGAAAGCTCACGTCCGCTTCGCCGCGGAAAACAAGGTCGAATTCGCGGCCGTACTGGTCCGGATACAGTGTCGGCAAGGGTCCGCCCGCAACCAGGAGACACGCCGGGAGAAGGGATTTTACCATTGCCGCGATAGAAAAGGAATTTCGGCTCATGGTAATCATGGAGTATATTCCCGCAATGGCGGGCCCATAGGAAAGCAGGGCTTTCTGTAATTCTTTCATTGAACTAAATGTGCAATCAAAAATTTGGGACTCTATCCCCTGCAAGCGAAGCTGGCTTTGCAAGGCGGCGGCGCCCAGTGGCGGGAAAAGCAACTCGTTTTGCGAGTGCGTCCGGAAATAGGGATAAATAAGGGCAACTTTTGAATTTGTTTTCATTTTTCCCGGCAGATTGAATCCATTGATTGGTCCGTAATTATTTAATAAATAATTAATTTGCAATATTTATGCCATTACGAAATCGGGTTGGTAAGTTTAGCCACCGCTCGCAACTAACCTGTTAATTTTAATGATGATTGGAGAGCTCCGTGCACGGTATTTTAATGAGGCCCCTTTTTATTCTGCTCGCTTTGATTTTTAGCACAAGTTTCGGAAATGAGAAAAACCTTTTTTCGATTGATTTTTCGCAGAAAATCCCCTCCTTTAAAACCAAGAGCGGCTCCTGGAAAAAAAAATCGGAGGGTCTTTTCCTTGGACGGGATTCCAAAATCGTTTTCCCGCTTAAAACCTCCGCACGATTGAACAATGCCGGCTTGCGCGTGGGCTTTATTCCGCCGGAAATTAAAAAATCCGCCATGCCGACCGAATCCGGCGTGCAGGAGTGTTTTTGCGCCTTTAAAATTGCTCTGGGCAGATGCGTTGTCGAGCTCTCGGATAAAGGTTTTTTTCTGGAACGGTTGGATTCAACCCTTTCCGCGGTCGATTCCCTGCTCGCCGTCATGAACTGGACGCAATATCCATCGCAGGGGGAAATGATCTTATCGCTCAGCGTAGTTGACAGGATGGCGAGTGTCTGCCTTAATGATTCCCTCTGTTTAAGCGCGGCCATGCCACCCTGCTCCTTTGATTCCGTGGAAATTGCCACCTACCGAAACCCCTTTACCCTTACCATTTTCTCGGCGAGTGCGCTCATTCGGGATTCAATACGTATCGATAAAAAAAACAAAAATATTAAAATTGCCGGCGTCTATCACTCTTCTCATTTTAATGCCGGCAAAGGACAGCATAATCACAGTCTGGTTACCTGGGAGGGCGGCAGCGCCGCGGAAAATGCCCTTTTTACAACCGTTGTACCGGACAGCGCGATTTGCGATGCGCTGGAATCGCTCGGTGAAATCCCCGGTAATAACTTAAAACTGTATCCCTGGTCGGAGATTTCCGACCTTCACAATAAAGCGCCGGACGAAACCGCGCGCGGCCCGGCATGCGCTATCGAAATTATTTTTGCGGGAAAATCATTCGCCGTATCCCGAATTTTAGCGGATGAAAACAACAAGCCTTTTGAATTTCGATTTTCAGGCAACCGCGCGTCTATTCCCACAATGCGTACGGGGTGCGTCGTTTGCCTGGAGAGCTGCCCGGGCGGCAAGGTTGACAATAGCAGTTACACCATGCGGGATCTAATAAAACAGCTTCCCCGGTTTCATCTTCTGCCGGGTTTGCCCTTTATGGATGAGGACGAGGTCACGCTGCAATTTTCGTTTTTGCCCGAACGAGCGGGCGGGAGTGCGGCGGCGGTGAGTTGAAACAACGCAAAGCATCGTTCACTTCACAATGAACGAATGCGGATCGCCGAAGAAGAAGGGCGATCTATCGTCGAAGTTGGCTCCGATATGCATAAAATATCGGCCCGCGGAAAGTGGTTGCGAAAGGGTATAAAAGGTATCGCTGAGCGGAACGGAAACAGCGGGCATGCTGAAAAGGGAATCTTTGCTTACTTCAAAAGCGTAATCAATGGCATTTGTCAATGAATACCATGCGAAAAACGGCTTAATCCCCGTGCTGAAGGTGTCTGCAGGCGCAGCCAAAGTGAAAGTGACGCCGGACAAGGTTCCGTAAAGCATCGTAACTTCGTCGGGAGCTAACGCCTTGTTGTAGAAAAAGGCGTCGTCGAGCAAACCGTGATAAAATGATTCATTCTTTGTACCGTGTTTCCCAATCACGAAGCTATTAACGATGGGCGTAATGCTTCCTGTGTAGGCCCCATTGTCGGAGAGCTGTCCGTCGATATAAAGATACACGTTTCCCTGTGATCGCACGGCTGTGATAACATGCCATAGGCCGTCGTTAATGGTATCAGGGGTATCATAATAGGCATGGTTGCCAAGGAATATCCGAATTCGATTGTTATTGAGAGATAGAAAAAAACCGTTGTTATACGGATCGCCCATTCCCATGATGTCCATGCGACCTGTCATGCTGCCGCTTGACGCCGTCGCCTTCATGGCAAATCCCATAGAGAAGTCCCCGGCAATCATCTTGCTGACGGTTGTGTCCGGCATCAGGCAATTAAAAAAATATGACCCGTCCATCAAGACGGCGCTGGTTGGGTTTCCAAAACGATCATTGACAAGCTGTATTGCACCCGAAGCCGTGATCGTATAGCCGTAAAGCGAACGGTCTTTTATCTGGTTTCCCCCGAGCAGACTTAATGCATCAAAGGTGTAATACTGCAACAAACCGTTGACGGGAATAGAAGCCCCGCTTGCTACCCATGCGAAAGTTATAAGAATCAGGCGGAATTTCATAATTGAGGTTCCTTTTCTATCGTACAATTCGTAGAGGGGCGGCAATGCGTTGGTTTGCCACCTGCAATACAACTATGTAATAACCGGTTCCAATAGATTTACCGCGTCGGTCGCGGCCATCCCAATTTGCGGAAAACCAACCGCCGGACGTCATATATTCGGCAATGGTACGGATGAGTTCTCCTCGTAAGTTATATACTTTCAGCGAAACCATTTTAAGGCCCGGAGATGTAGGCACCGCATACTTTATTCTGATCAAAGAGAAATTTGAAAATTTTGTGGAGAGAGGAATGAGTTCCATTTTCCCCACGACATTGCCGTCTGTTTTATCTAAAATTGGATGGACACCTGCCCCACCCGGCTGACTTTCTATTACAATGAGCGATGTATAGGGCGTTACGATGCCGTATTTAAGTCCGAGGGTGATAACCGCCTGCTTAAGCGCGGGCAGTTCACCCGACAATTTTATCTGATTGAGAAGATCATCGACTTTGGCGGAGGCCCAGAGCTGAGGAATTGATCGATAGTTGATTTTTGGCACCGGCAGGGTCGTGGTTAGCGTTTCCCGAACGACAATGCCGTCGCGGTTGGCGGAAAGCACGACCGGGTAAGAGCCGGCCTTGGCATATCTACCATACACGCTTAATTGGCCTCCGTCAAGAAGGTTCGGCAGAATGGACGGGTAAATGCCGTAGGAGTCAAGGCCGATTATGTTCAGCTTGATATCATACAGCAGGGGGTACAACATCTGTTCAAGGATATTGGAAAGATCGCCTCCCTGCACTGTATCCGGCGCCGCGAGAGTCACCAGGAAACCGCCATTACGTTGGGACAGGATAGAAAGAAAAGCCTGATCGGCATCGTTGCCCATGGCGATTGAATATAGCTGTGCTTGCGCGGTGTTTGCGGCGGTCAAGGTGTCGATCATCATGGAACTCGATGTCCTGAGCGGCCAATTAACATAACCGTCGGATAATAAAAACACCCCATGGTTGGCACTGGAAGCCCATGGCGACGCGAAGGCTTGCTTTATGGCATCACAGGGATTGGTGATTCCGGCGGTCTGTACCGTTTGCAGAAAAGCAAGCGCCTGTGCGAGGTTTGCCACCGTGGCCGGAACAAGAGAGGGCATGAAGGCCCGGTAGGTCGTATTAAAAACAATTATGTTGAACCGGTCGGTGGCCGAGAGCAGGCCGATCGCATGCCGGAGCGACGCCATAATCTGTGTAAATTTATTTCCCGCCATGGAAAAAGACGCATCCACGACGAACACCGCTTCCCGTGGTTTAACGGCCGTTCCGGTCGACGCCGGAGAGGCCAGCCACATGGTAAAATACTGCGCCGTTTCCGTTGAGTCGAACGAGAGCGTGGTGTCAAGCCCAGGAACATAGCTAGCTGTTTTCAACTTGAATTCTGGAGTATGCGCCCCGATTATAGTAAGGGTAAAATCCTTATCGGTATAGGAATTTTCCTTATTATATAAAAGATTGAATGATTTTTCGTTGTTTTTTGTCAACGCAATTTCGGTATTGGAAAAACCGGGAACAAGTACATTGACAATAGTATCCTGCGAGGTGATCGTCACCGAAACGGACGTGCGGACGGGGGCCTGGCTGGAAAGACCGGTTGTTTTAAGCGGAAAGAAGTACGCGGCTGTGTCCAACCAACTCTTTAAAGGAACCACATAGGTAAAATCAATCCGTCGATGTGCAAGCGAATCACCCGCGGCATTAAGCGGGTAGACATGGATCTGGTACTCATTATTGCCCAAATCGGTAAGAAGCGCCGGGTCGACGCTCAGTCGAACGGAATTATCATATTGGGATGTGGCTTGTGTTTTTTCCATGGGCTTGGCGACTTGCCGTTTGCCGTTTATCCATAAAGCCAACTCCATAATTACCGCGCCATCCGGCAGAGTGAAATTGTAAATCCCTTCCTTTTTCGAAGAATCAGTGTTGGCAAAAACCTGGTCGACGAACGTTACCGCGATCTGGTCACTGATGGTCACGGTGGCGTCCAGCGTCTTGAGCCAGAGCGGCACAAAAGCATTGTTCGACCCCGGCATTCGCGCTTTAAGAGAGCCAAACCCGTGGGCCAGGGAAAAAAGCGCGCCGACAAAAAGCAGGACGACTATTTTCTTTGTCATGGGTTTTTCCTCTGTTGTCAAAGGCCGGTAAACCTGGGAGTTGCCTATTGATAAACATATAAATTGATTACATTTGTAAATATAACCCCACTTTCCCTGAAAATCAATCGCTTTCGGCAATAATCAGGAAAACTGTTTTCTACCAGAAAACATGATTAATTTTCAATTGTTATTTGACGGAATAATTTTAATCGGAGTGGGGGGAATTCATCAATAAACATCTTCCACCAATACCACC